>JBDTQM010000140.1:0-9894 GCA_039932175.1 Specibacter sp. | reverse complement strand
AAGCGAGATGCCCTGATTATGCCCTCAAGGAAAGAACTGAAACCGTATCGAAATACTTTTCCCAGCATTTGGCACAAAAGTGTGATCAAGGATCATCTGGGTTATGAGCCCGGTGGCAATGGCCGTGCATTAGAATCAGTACCAGGTGTCAGCGGCAGGAATTTCGGTGGTGATCACCGGCAAACACAAGGAGCGATTTCAGGCTAGGAAGGCCGAAATTATGGCAGAGACAACAGCGCACAGCCACGATTCTTATCCCGATGAGAGTCCGGGGCGGCAATTTCCGCATTCCGTTGACGGCACGCGCACGGAAGTGGTCCATTTTCACTCCACGGAACAAATGGTTGCCGCCTTGGGTCCCGAAGATGAGGGGTTGCGCGTTGTTGAAGGCCTCTATCCGCAGGTCAGTTTCCTGGCCCGCGGAAACGTGCTCACCATTACAGGTCCTGCGGCCGTAGTGCCGCGAATCATGCACCTCATTGAAGAGGCCCGGGGCATGGTTGCGCACAACAGTCCCATGAGTGCCGACGTGTGGGAGCAGCTGGTGACAATGCTCAAGACCCGCCCGGACTCCTCTGTGGTGGACATTCTCAGCTATGACATTCTCTCCAGCCGCGGGCGGACCATTCGCCCCAAAACCGCCAATCAAAAACTCTATGTCGATGCCATTGACAAAAACACTGTGGTCTTTGGGATTGGGCCGGCCGGAACAGGCAAAACCTACCTTGCCATGGCCAAGGCGGTCCAGGCCCTGCAGCGCAAGGACATCAGCCGCATTATCCTGACACGTCCGGCCGTTGAGGCGGGGGAGCGCCTTGGCTTCCTGCCAGGGACATTGAACGACAAGATTGATCCGTATCTGCGCCCGCTCTATGACGCCCTGCACGAGATGATGGACCCGGAAACCATTCAACGCCTCATGGCGGCCGGCACCATTGAAGTGGCGCCGCTGGCGTACATGCGCGGGCGCACCCTCAATGACGCCTTCATCATCTTGGATGAGGCCCAAAATACCACCCCGCAACAGATGAAAATGTTCCTGACACGGTTGGGATTTGGTTCCAGGATTGTTGTCACAGGTGACATCACCCAGGTGGACCTCCCCACCGGAACCAAGTCAGGGCTGCGTGTGGTGAAAGAAATTTTGGAGGGCATTGATGACATTCATTTCGCCCTCCTGGATGCCGAGGACGTAGTCCGGCACCGCCTGGTGGGCGCCATAGTCAGCGCCTACAACTCCTGGGATGACGCCCATCCCAGCCCCCCAACCGCCAAGGAAAGCACCTCCAGATGAGCATCGAAATCAACAACGAATCAGGTGTGGACGTGCGCCAGGAAGAGCTGGTCAAGCTCGTCAAGCACATCCTCGCAGCCATGTTTGTCCACCCCCAAACCGAGGTGTCCATTATCTTGGCCGATGTGGACACCATGGAAAAGCTACATGTTGAGTGGATGGATGAGCCCGGTCCCACCGACGTGCTCTCCTTCCCCATGGATGAGCTGCGTCCCGGCAGCGCCGCGGCACCCACACCGCCCGGTCTTCTGGGAGACATTGTTTTGTGCCCCGTGGTTGCCCAGGAACAAGCCGTCACTGCCGGCCATTCCATGGAAGAGGAACTGCTGTTGCTGACAACCCACGGCATGCTGCACCTCATGGGCTACGACCACCGTGAGCCGGAGGAAAAGGAAGAGATGTTCGGGATTCAGCGTGATCTGCTCTCCAGCTTCCTGGGCAGGGAAGCCCCCCGGGAGACAATGAAGTGACGCTTGTTGTTTTGCCGGTCATGGGCATTGTCTTCATGGCCATCGCGGCTTTGTTGTCCGCGATTGAATCAGCACTTAACTTCTTTCCCCGCCACGACGCTGAAACCGTTGCCGCCCACGCCCGCGGCACGTTCCTGCTGAAAATTCTTGCCGACCCCATGGCACACCTGAACGCACTGCGTTTCTGGCGTGTCTGGTCTGAAATGGCTGCAGCCATTGCCGTGGCACTTTTCCTGGTCCGGGTGATGGACAACGAATGGTTGGCGGGCCTTGTTGCCACAGCAGTCATGGCAGTCCTTGGCTTTGTGATGGTGGGTGTTTCCCCGCGCCGCCTGGGCAGGCTTTATGCCAGCGCCCTGGTGGGCCGCACCGCCTGGCTGGTGCACTTTTTGACCCGCATTCTGGGCCCGGTGCCGCACTGGCTCATCCGGGTGGGCGCCGCATTCTCCAAGGACGCACCCACCAGGGATGAATCATTCGTCAGCGAAGAGGAATTCCGCGAGTTTGTTGACCGCGCCAGCGAGTCCGAGATGATCGAGGAAAACGAAGCGGACTTGATCCACAGCGTTTTTGACTTGGGTGAAACCATGGTGCGCGCGGTCATGGTTCCGCGTACGGACATCCTCAGCATTGAGCAGGGCGCCACGCTGGAAGAGGCCCTGGAAGCATTTCTGGCGTCAGGGTTCTCCCGCATCCCCGTCATCGGCGAGAGCAGCGACCACATTCTGGGCATCTTGTACCTGAAGGACTTGGTGGCCAGCCTGCACAGGCATTCGGACGGCGATGTCCGCCCCCGGGTGGAGCAGTTGGCCCGCAGCGTGCGGTATGTCCCCGAATCAAAGCCGGTCGATGACCTGCTCAAGGAACTCCAGCAGGAATCCACCCACGTGGCCATTGTGGTCGATGAGTACGGCGGAACGGCCGGGCTTGTCACCTTGGAGGATTTGATCGAGGAAATCGTTGGTGAAATCGCCGACGAATATGACCTGGTCTCCCCAGAGGTTCAGAAACTTGGCGACGGGACGTTCCGGATCAGCGCCCGCATGGCTGTTGATGAACTGGGCGAACTGTTCGGCAAGGACATTGACGACGACGAAGTGGACACCGTGGGCGGGTTCCTGGCCAAGCATTTGGGCAAGATCCCCTCCCTGGGCAGCAGTGTTGAAGTCAACGACATTCTCCTTGTTGCGGATCGGATGGAAGCATCGCGCAACCGCGTCAGCCATGTCATTGCCAGCGCCGTGGAACCGGCTCACAATGGCAGTAACAGCAGTGAAAATCCAACAAAATTTAGGCACGACGGCGGCACAGTGACGGCTGCCAACCCCACCCAGCAAGACCACAGGAGTGATCATGAGTAAGTCCAAAGGCAAATTAGGATTAATTGAAGCCAAGGGTGAGGGGTTCCGCGCAGGCTTTGCTGTTCTCGCCGGGCGGCCCAACGCCGGCAAATCCACGCTGACCAACGCCCTGGTGGGCCAGAAAGTGGCCATCACCTCAGCCAAGCCGCAAACCACCCGCCACACCATTCGCGGAATAGTCCACCGCGACACGTTCCAGCTGGTCCTGGTGGACACCCCGGGGCTGCACAGGCCCCGCACCCTGCTGGGAAAGCGCCTGAACGATCTGGTGGCCGACACCCTGTCCGAAGTTGACGTGATTGGTTTCTGCCTGCCCGCCAATGAAAAAATTGGCCCCGGCGACCGCTACATCGCCACCCAGCTGGGCCAAGTGGGCGGCAACAAGCCGGTCATCGCCATCGTGACCAAAACCGACACGGTGGACCGCCAGGCAGTGACGGACCAGCTCATAGCCGTTGAAAAGCTGGGCCGTGAAGTCATCGGCGAGCGGGGCTTCGCCGCCGTCGTTCCCGTCTCAGCCGTTGAAGACTTCCAGGTCAACACCCTGGCGACTGTCTTTGCCGACTACCTGCCGTTATCCCCGGCCCTGTACCCGGATGGCGAACTCACGGACGAGCCCGAGGCTGTCATGGTGGCGGAGCTGATTCGTGAAGCCGCCCTGGAAGGCGTGCGCGATGAACTGCCGCACTCCCTGGCAGTGGTGGTGGAGGAAATCCTTCCCCGCGAAGGCCGCAGCGAAGACAACCCCATGTTGGATGTGCGCGTGAACCTCTACGTTGAACGTCCCTCGCAGAAGGCCATCATCATTGGCAAGGGTGGCGCCCGGTTGCGTGAAGTGGGCACCACTGCGCGCAAGGGCATTGAAGCGCTGCTGGGGACCAAGATTTATTTGGACCTGCATGTCAAGGTCGCCAAGGACTGGCAGCGGGACCCGAAACAGCTTGTTAAACTTGGGTTTTAGCTAGGACTTTGGGCAGTGGCGGTCACCGTTGGGCCGCCACTGCTTCACTCATGAGCGTGTGGCTTCAGGTGTCTTCCCAGAAATCGCGGCTAAACTCTTGAGAGTTAATATTCATTTCGAAAGGTTTATACATGGGGCGACGCCGTGCCGAATCCGGGGCAGCCAGTACTGCCGGCACCCCCCGGAGGAAACCTGCCGAAAACGATGAGCCTGTGGGGCGGCATTACAAGCCGCACCGCAAGGCCCCGCTCTGGCTAAGAATTACTGCCGTGACGCTGTCCGGTGCACTGGTTTTGGGTGCCGGCACCGCCGGTCTGCTGTTTTACAAGCTCCAAAGCAATGTGACCACATCGCCCTTGAACGCCGGCGTGAACAAATCGAATTCCACCAAGAAAGCAGTGGAAGACACTGGTTCCCTGCAAATTCTTATTTTGGGCACAGACACCCGCGCGGGCAAGAACAGCAACTATGGAACCGCCGATGACTCTGCCGGCGAAGGCAAGTCGGATGTGATGCTCCTCATGGACATCTCCACCGACAACAGCAGGGTCTCCGTGACAAGTTTTCCGCGTGACCTCATGGTGCCCATCCCCGACTGCAAGCCGGCTGGCGGCGGCGAGGTCATTGCGGGCACGTCCAGCGGGCAGCTCAACGCCGCCTTGGACGCGGGACCGGGTTGTACAGTGGCCGCCATCAATGACATCACGGGCCTGACCATTGACCATTTCATGTTGGCCGATTTTACGGCCGTGAAGGAACTCTCCAACGCCTTGGGCGGCGTGGAAGTGTGCGTTGACCACGCGTTGTATGACAATCCCGGATCCATGTTGAAACTCCCCGCCGGCCAGAGCCTGGTCAAGGGTGAACAGGCCCTTGAATTCCTGCGCACAAGGCACTCGTTTGGTGCGGCAAGTGACCTGGACAGGATCAAGGCTCAGCAGTATTTCCTGGGTTCGATGGTCCGCAAGGTCAAGAGTGAGGACACCCTGACCAATCTGCCCAAGCTGTACAACTTGGCTGATGTGGTCACCAAGAACCTGACCATCGATGAGGGCTTGGCCAACATCCCGGCCATGATTGGCATCGCCAACAGGCTGGCGAAGATTGATCTGGCCCAGGTGTCCTTTGTGACTGTGCCCTATGAGGCCTACGCAGCAGACAACAACAGGGTGCAGCTCAAGGAACCCCAGGCCGGCCAGTTCTTCGCCGCCCTGCGCAACGACAAGTCCCTGACGCCTTCACCAACGCCTGCTCCCGGTTCGACCCCGGCAAAGACCCCGGGCGCCACACAAGCTCCCACCACCAAGGCGCCCGTTCTTCCAGTCTATGACAAGGCCATTCAGCCCATCAGTGTGGCAAATGCCTCGGCAGTGGTTGGACGCACAGTGGAGATCATCCAGTCCCTCGCCACGGCGGGCTTCAGCGGCGCATGGCAGACGGGCGAGGTTCCAAGCCAAGGAATGTCCCAAGTGCTGTACGGCTCGGACATGGCCGATGTTGCAGCAGATGTGGCAAAACTCTTCAAGCTGCCGGCAACGGCCGTGAAATCCGATCCAACCATCACAGGTGTCAGCCTAGTGGTGGGCACCGACTGGGTGTCCGGCACCGAATTTGGCAAGATCGTTGTGCCGGAGGACATAGTGGCCAGCACGGCAGACCAAGCCGACGGCTGCCTTGTGGTGAATCCGGAGTACTACAACTAGTTCAAGCGTCTAACAGCTGAGGCGTTGTTGTACGCCGGTGACCACCGGCCTACATCAACGCCTCAACTGTTTAAGAACCCTGTTACCAGATGGACACGCGGTCGGCCGGCTCACGCCACATCTTGTCGTCAGGGCTGGTGCCGAACGCCTCGTGGAAGGCGTCGAGGTTGCTGACCACTGCGTTGCAGCGCAGCTCGGCGGGGGAGTGCGGGTCAACGGTCAGGCGCCGCACTGCCTCCTCGTGACGGATCTTGGTCCGCCAGCATTCGGCCCAGGAGAAGAAGAAACGCTGTGCGCCGCTTAGCCCGTCAATGACCGGCGATTCGGCACCGTTGAGGCTGATCTGGTAGGCCTTGAAGCCAATGGCCAGGCCGCCAAGGTCGCCAATGTTCTCACCCAGGGTCAATTCCCCGTTGACAAATTCGCCGGGGGCGGCCATGGGTGACAGTACGTTGTACTGGTCAACCAGCTTGGCCGTCAGCGCCTCGAAGGCTGCCCTGTCGGCATCGCTCCACCAGTTCCGCAAGGCTCCCGTGCCGTCAAACTGTGAGCCCTGGTCGTCGAAGCCGTGCCCGATTTCGTGGCCGATGACGGAACCGATGCCGCCGTAGTTGGCGGCGTCGTCGGCCTGCGCGTCAAAGAACGGCGGCTGCAGGATGGCTGCCGGGAACACCACCTCGTTCATGGTGGGGTTGTAGTAGGCATTGACGGTTTGGGGTGTCATGAACCATTCGCCACGGTCAATCGGTGCCCCGATCTTGTTCAGCTGGCGGGCCAGCTCAAAGGCGTTGCTGCGCTCAATGTTGCCCAACAGGTCGCCGGCCACAATCTTTAAATCGCTGTAGTCGCGCCACTTGGCTGGGTAGCCGATTTTGGGGGTGAAGGCGGCCAGTTTCTCCAGCGCTTTTTCCTTGGTTTCCCGGCTCATCCAGCCCAGCTCGGTGATGCTGATCCGGTAGGCCTCGATCAGGTTGGCCACAAGGGCTTCCATGTGGGCCTTGTGCGACTCCGGGAAGTGCTCGGCAACGTACAGCTGGCCCACTGCCTCACCCAGCACGCCTTCCACCAGGGCAACGCCGCGCTTCCAGCGGTCCCGGATGGCGGGTGTGCCGCTCAAGGTGGTGCCGTGGAAGGCAAAGTTGGTGTCCACAAAGTCCTTGGACAGGTACGGTGCAAGGGTGGAGATGGTGCGCATGGCCAACCATGCCTGCCAGTCCGCGCAGCGGTCCTCGGTGAGCAGTGTCCGCTGTCCGGAGAAGAAATCGGGTGTGGCCACCACCAGCTCGGCGCTTTGTTCGGCGCTGACGCCGAGCGCGTCAAGCCAAATCCCCAGTTCCGGCAACAGTGCCAGTGCCTGGTCCCGGCCCATCAAGTTGTACGTTTTTTGCGGATCGCGCAGGGTGACTTTGTCCCAGTGCGTGGCGGCAATGTCAGTTTCCAGCGCCATGATGCGGGGGGCCTTCGCGGCGGCATCGGCGACTCCGGCGAGCTCCAGCATCTTCTGCACATGTGCCACGTAGGCCTCGCGAATGGGAGCGAACTTCTCCTCGCGGTAGTACGACTCGTCGGGCAGTCCCAGGCCGGCCTGGAAAAGGTGCAGCAGTGCGCGGTCAGGATTTCCGGCGTCGTTGTTTACATAGGCGCCAACAAGGGTGCTGCCCCCCGTCCTGTCCAGCTCGCCCATGAGACGTACGACGGCGGCAATGGAGTTTGCGCCGTCGATCGCCGCCAGCAGCGGGGCCAGGGGAGCGGCCCCGGCTGCCTCGATGGCGTCCTCATCCATGAAGTCTGCGTACAGGTCGCCAATTTTGGCGGCCAACTCCGGATCCGCGGCCTCGGGATTGCCTGCCTGCGTGCCGGCGCGTTCAATGATTGCCTTCACGGCGGCTTCAGAGGTGTCCCGCAAGGTGATGAAGGAGCCTGTCAGCGCCCTGTCCGCCGGAATGACTTCCGCTTCAAGCCACGTGCCGTTGACGTGGGTGAACAGGTCATCCTGGGGGCGGACGTTCGGGTCAATGTTGTTGAGATTGATACCGGAGTGGCTCAAGTGAATCGGTTCCCCTTCATGGGTTGGCTGCCGTGGGGCGTCTGCACGCGTCCACAATAGTGAGTTCGTTCACCATCATCCTACGTGCCGTGTTAGGGTAAAAATGTGCGCACTGGAATGCTTCTTCTTAGCTGCCGCGGCGAGGCCTAGAACCGGTTGAATTGATCAATGCGGATGTGGCCACCCTCGCTGCGGTGCTTGTGTTGCCCGGCCGGCCTCCCATTCGTTGAACAACATTAAGGTCACCTCCAATGCGAAATGCGCAAAAGCCCTCTGGAATGCCCGTACACCGCTACATTCCGTTCCAGGACCAGATCTCCGTGAATCTGCCGGACCGCACCTGGCCTGACAAGGTCATTACCAAGGCTCCGCGCTGGTGTGCTGTGGATTTGCGTGACGGAAACCAGGCCCTGATTGACCCCATGAGCCCGGGCCGCAAGTTGAAAATGTTCCTGCTGCTGGTCAAGATGGGCTACAAGGAAATTGAAGTTGGCTTCCCCTCCGCCTCGCAGACGGACTTTGACTTTGTCCGCCAGCTCATTGAGGGCGGCCACATTCCCGATGACGTCACCATCCAGGTCCTGACCCAAGCGCGCGAGCACCTGATTGAGCGCACCTATGAGTCACTGGTGGGCGCCAAGTCAGCCATCGTGCACCTCTACAACTCCACCTCGGTGCTGCAGCGCCGCGTTGTCTTCAAGCAGGATCAGGACGGCATCTTGGACATCGCCCTGCAGGGTGCGCGCCTGTGCAAGAAATATGAGGAAACCTTGACTGACACGGTCATCACGTACGAGTACTCACCCGAGTCGTTCACCGGCACCGAGCCCGAATACGCCTTGCGTGTCTGCAACGCCATTGCGGACATCTTCGAGGCCTCCGCCGACAACCAGGTCATCATCAACCTGCCTGCCACCGTTGAGATGGCAACGCCGAACGTTTACGCCGATTCCATCGAGTGGATGAGCCGCAACCTGCACCCGCGTGAGGGCATCATCTTGTCCCTGCACCCCCACAATGACCGTGGCACGGGTGTTGCAGCGGCGGAACTGGGCTACCTGGCCGGGGCCGACCGCATTGAGGGCTGCCTGTTTGGCAACGGCGAACGCACGGGCAACGTGGACCTGGTGACCCTGGGCCTGAACATGTTCACCCAGGGCATTGACCCCATGATTGACTTCTCCGACATTGACGAAATCCGCCGCACGGTGGAGTACTGCAACCAGCTGCCCGTGGCAGAACGCTCACCCTACGGTGGCGACCTGGTGTTCACGGCCTTCTCCGGCTCCCACCAGGATGCCATCAAGAAGGGCCTGGAGGCCCTGGAAGCTGAAGCCAACGCCGCCGGTATTCCCGTCAGCGACCAGGTGTGGGCCGTGCCGTACCTGCCGGTTGATCCCAAGGACCTGGGCCGCAGCTACGAGGCAGTCATTCGCGTGAACTCCCAGTCGGGCAAGGGCGGTGTGGCATACCTGCTCAAGAACGAGCACAGCCTGGACCTGCCCCGCCGGGCACAGATCGAATTCTCCGGCGTCATCCAAAAGCGCACCGACACCGTGGGCGGCGAGGTCAGTGCCGCCCAGCTGTGGACAATCTTCAAGGATGAGTACCTGCCGGCCGAAGGCGGCGAAGGCCAGTGGGGCCGCTACCGCATTGGTCCGTTCGCCACCTCAACGGACGGCGACGGCGAGATGACACTGGTGGCCAAGCTCGACATTGCCGGGGTGACGTACAGCCGCACCGGCACCGGCAACGGTCCCATTGCAGCCCTGTTGGCCATTTTGGCTGAAGACGGCATGGACGTGCGGGTGCTGGACTATTCGGAGCATGCACTATCCGAAGGTGGCGACGCCCGCGCTGCCGCATTCGTGGAATGCACGGTTGGCGAGCGGGTCCTGTGGGGCGTGGGCATCGACGCCAACACCTCCACCGCCTCACTGAAGGCAGTCATCTCCGCTGTGAACCGCGCCGTCCGGGACGCCCAGGCCTAAGCAGCGCTCCTTCACTGCCGAGTTCACTGCCGAGGTAGCCGGTAAGCGTCGAGACCCCCATACGGCG
>JBDTQM010000139.1:0-9976 GCA_039932175.1 Specibacter sp. | reverse complement strand
GTTGGGTGGGGCCACGACTCCGAGGGGCCCCGGCCGAGGAATGAGGTTGGGGAGGGGTTGGGTGGGGCCACGACTCCGAGGGGCCCCGGCCGAGGAATGAGGTTGGGGAGGGGTTGGGTGGGGCCACGACTCCGAGGGGCCCCGGCCGAGGAATGAGGTTGGGGAGGAGTTGGGGATCAGCCGGCCAGGATCATGTTGGTGATGCGGCAGGTGGAGAGCCGGCGGCCCTGTTCATCGGTCATGACCACCTCGTGGGTGGCGAGCGTGCGGCCCAGGTGGATGGGCGTGGCGGTGCCCGTGACCAGGCCCGCCGCAATGCCCCTGTGATGTGTGGCATTGATCTCAATGCCCACCACCTTGCTGCCCGGTCCGGCGTGAAAGGCGGCGGCAAAGGAGCCCAGCGTTTCGGCCAGCACCACGTGCGCGCCTCCGTGCAGCAGGCCCGTCACCTGCGTGTTGCCCTCCACGGGCATGGTCGCAACCATGGAATCCACGCTCATGTGGGTGAACACGATGCCCATCTTCACCACCAGCGTCCCCACCCCGTGGTGGCCCAGCACCTGGTGGAAGTCGGCAGGAATTCCGGCGGCCAGCAGTTCGTCGTTCAGGGGATGCGGTGTGAAATTTTCGCTCATGATGACTAGGCTGGCACTTGTGAGTGAATCTGCCAAAACGGCCCCCCAGTCCAACGCACCAACCACCCCCGGATCCGGACTGTCGGAAGGCGCAACGCCGCGACTCCTGGTCATTGACGGCCACTCCATGGCATTCAGGGCTTTTTACGCCATGCCGGTGGACAAGTTTGTTACCCAGGCTGGCCAGCACACCAACGCCGTCCACGGTTTTACGGCCATGCTGCTGACCATGATCAAGGAACGCAAGCCCTCCCACGTGGTGGTGGCCTTTGACCTTGACACCCCCACATTCAGGTCGTTGGAGTACACCGAGTACAAGGCCGGGCGCAACAAGACACCCGAGGAGTTTTACGGCCAGATTGACCTGATCATCAAGGTCATGGCGGCCATGAACATTCCCAGCATTTCGGTGGACGGCTTTGAAGCCGATGACATCATTGCCACGCTGGCCGCCCAGGGTGAGGCCGCCGGCTGGGACGTCCTGTTGGTGTCCGGGGACCGCGACGCCTTCCAGCTCATCACCGACAAGGTCTCGGTGCTGTACCCCACCAAGGGCATCTCCGCCATCCCGCCCATGGATGCCGCATCCGTGCAGGCCAAATACTTTGTGCCGCCCAACAGGTACTCGGACCTGGCCGCCCTGGTGGGCGAAACCGC
This sequence comes from Specibacter sp., assembly GCA_039932175.1. Classification (GTDB taxonomy): domain Bacteria; phylum Actinomycetota; class Actinomycetes; order Actinomycetales; family Micrococcaceae; genus Specibacter. The sequence continues at coordinate 8,684 of JBDTQM010000139.1, read as the reverse complement.
CGACAACCTCCCCGGGGTGCCCGGCGTCGGGCCCAAGACGGCCGCCAAGTGGATCAACCAGTATGGCGGGCTCGAAGGCATCCTGGAGAATCTGGACGCCATTGGCGGCAAGGTGGGCGAGTCCCTGCGCGCGCATGTGGACGACGTCAAGCGCAACCGGCGCCTGAACCACCTGCTGCGCGACATGGAGCTGCCCGTCCCGCTGGAGCAGACGGTGCTGCAGCACCCTGACAGGGACGCCGTGGAGGAATTGTTTGACTCCCTGGAATTCAACCAGCTGCGCAAGCGCCTGTTTGACCTGTTTGGCGAGGCTGAACAGGAGGACGACGGCGAGGCCCACCAGGTGCCCGACCACCGTGTGGTCACCGACGCGGCGGAGCTGCAGGCGTGGCTGGCCGGTGAAGGCCTGTGCGCCGTTGACGTGCTGAGCGAAAAGCTGGGGCTGGCCCACGAGGCCGTTGCCGTGGCTCTGGTCCGTGCAGATTCTGCCGTTGTGGTGGATCTGCGCACGGCCGAGGAGGCACTGGAGTCGGCGCTGGCCGCATGGCTCGTGTCCGACTCGCCCAAGGTGGTGCACGAGTACAAGGAGGCGCTGAAGGCGTTGTCGGTGCGGGGTTTGTCGCTGGCCGGCGTCCAGGACGACACCTCCCTGTCCGGCTACCTGATCCAGCCCGACCGCCGCAGCTACGAACTGGCTGAGCTGAGCCAGGTTCACCTGAAGGTCGGCTTCGATTCCGGTGTTCAGGAGTCCAGCGGGCAGCTTGACTTGGGCTTGAGCGAGGACACGTCTTTCGCCGACGCCGTACAGCGCGGCTACGTGGCGCTGCTGCTCAGCGAGCACTTTGCCCCGCTGCTGGTGGAGCGGGGCGCTGCGGTGCTGTTGCGTGACCTGGAGCTGCCGCTGGCAGCCGTCCTGGCGCACATGGAGCTGACTGGCATCGCCATCTCGCAGGAACGGTTGGCTGTTCTGCTGGCCGACTTCACGGCGGCCATGAACGCCGCCCAGAGCGCCGCCTACGCAGCCATTGGCCACGAAGTGAACCTTGGCTCGCCCAAGCAGCTGCAGGAAGTCTTGTTTGAGGAACTGGGGCTGCCCAAGACCAAGAAGATCAAGACCGGTTACACCACAGACGCTGCCTCCCTGAAGGCACTGCTGGAAAAGACCGGGCATGAGTTCCTGGCCCAGCTCATGGCCCACCGTGAAGCGTCCAAGCTCAAGCAGATGGTGGAGACGCTGAAGAAGTCCGTGGCCGAGGACGGCCGTATCCACACCACCTACGCGCAAAACGTGGCAGCTACGGGACGTTTGTCCTCCAACAACCCCAATCTGCAGAACATCCCGGTCAGGACCGAGGAGGGACGCCGCGTCAGGGACATCTTCGTTGTCAGTGAAGGCTACGAATGCCTGCTGGCCGCCGACTACTCGCAGATTGAAATGCGCATCATGGCGCACCTTTCCGGCGATGCCGGGCTGATCCAGGCCTATGCCGAGGGTGAGGACCTGCACCGCTACGTGGGCTCCCACGTGTTTGGCGTTGCTCCGGCGGACGTCACCTCCGCCATGCGTTCCAAGGTCAAGGCCATGTCCTACGGCTTGGCGTACGGGCTGACCAGCTTTGGCCTGTCCAAGCAGCTGGAAATCTCCGTGGATGAGGCCCGGACGCTGGTCAAGGATTACTTTGACAGGTTCGGCGGGGTTCGTGACTACCTCCGCGGTGTGGTGGAACAAGCCCGCGTTGACGGCTACACCTCTACCATTGAGGGCCGGCGCCGCTACCTGCCCGATCTCTCCAGCTCCGACCGGCAGCTGCGTGAACTGGCCGAACGCATCGCCTTGAACTCACCCATTCAGGGATCCGCCGCCGACATCATCAAGCATGCCATGCTGGGTGTGGCTGCCGAGTTGCAGCGCCAGAACCTCAAGTCCCGCATGCTCCTGCAGGTCCACGATGAATTGATCCTGGAAATTTGGCCGGGGGAGCTGGAGACCGTCAAGGCCCTGGTCGTGGAGCAGATGGGCTCGGCAGCAGATCTGCTGGTTCCGCTGGAAGTCCAGCTTGGCCTGGGCGCCAGCTGGAACGACGCCGGACACTAACGCCCTCCCCATTGTTGGGTCGCGGGCGACCCAACAATGGGCCCCTCGGGCATGTGGGCCCTAGTCCGGGTTGCATGTTCTCGGAATGTCGGAATGTCGGAATGTTGGAATGTCGGAATGCCGGGGCGCATCCCGCTCAGTATTTGCCACTGCTTTTGTTCGTTGACGAAAGGTATCGCCGTGCCACAGAGTTATGAGCCCGACAACGACCGGGCTTCCCGGTCGTTCCCCTACGAGCTGCGCACGTTCCCTTCGCGCCTAGTGGACGGGAATGTGCCCCCGGAACTGGCCAAGTGGTCGCAAGCCGTCGCGTTGGGATTCCACGGAGACACCTTGAGCGATGAGGCGCTGGCGTTCTACGCGTCCTGCGAAGGGGTGGACGGCCGCATGGTCACCGGCGCCTACCTCACCGACTCCCAGGCCCCCGCGGGCGCCTGGGATGCCGACTACCCCGTGGCCACCTACGCCTACCACCGCAAGAGCCTGAACGTGGGGGCTGGCACGCTGCTGCCCGTCCACCAGATCACCGCCGTGACAGTGCGACCCAGCCACCGCCGTCGTGGATTGTTGAGGGCCATGATGGACTCCGACCTGGCCCAGGCCAAGGCCGCCGGCATCCCCATTGCCGCGCTGACGGCGTCGGAAGCCACCATTTACGGGCGGTTCGGGTTCGGTGTGGCAACCCACGCCTGCAGCATCGAAGTTGCTGTCAAGGGCGGGCTCGACTTCATTGTGCCTGCTGCCGCATCCGTGGGCGTGGTGGAAATTGCTCCGGTCGCCACCGTGCGGGACCTGCACAATGAGATCTTTGAACGCGTCCACGCCACGTCCTACGGGTCCATCGGCCGCCACGACATGTACCGGCTGGCCGCCGCCGGGCAGGGAAACTATGGCGCCGTCGAGCCGTTGAAGAACGTCCGGGCGGCGCTCCACTACGACCCCGCCGGGACCGTGGACGGCTACGTGACGTACAAGCCCAGCGATGACAAGAGCCGCTCAGTGGTGGAGATTGTCGATTTCCTGGCCGTCAGCGATGCAGCCTATTTGGCACTGTGGAACTATTTGGGCTCCCTGGACCTCATAGACATTATCAGCTGGGACATGGCGCCCGTTGTGGATCCCCTGGAGTGGGCCATGGCGGCCAAGCGCCACTACAAGCGCACCGCCACCGAGGACCACCTGTGGCTGCGCATCCTGGACACCCCCGGCGCCCTGGCCGCGCGCGAATATGCCACTGACGGGTCACTGGTGATCCATGTGGGCGACCCCCTGGGCCACGCGTCCGGGATCTTCCGCATCGAGGTGGCCGGCGGCAAGGCCACCGTGACGCGCTGCCCCGAGGACGGTTCCGTGGAAGCCGGGCTCAGCATGGGCGTCAGCGAACTCTCCAGCCTGTACCTGGGCGGCGTCACGGCCAGGGTTTTGTATGCTGCCGGCCGTGTGCGTGAAGCGGAAACCGGCGCGGCGGGCGTGTTCGACACCTTGTTTGCCGTCCCGGAATCCGCCCACTGCATGACCAGCTTCTAGCCTCCTGCCCGCAGGCTGGGACACAACTGCGCCTTAGCGGCTTCCCTGCGGTTTGGCGGCTTGTGGGCGGTTCATGAACCGCCCACAAGCCGCCAAACCGCAGGGAAGCCGCTAAGGCGCAGTTGTGTCCCAGCCTGCGGGCAGGAGGCTAGAAGCTGGTCATGCAGTGGGCGGATTCCGGGACGGCAAACAAGGTGTCGAACACGCCCGCCGCGCCGGTTTCCGCTTCACGCACACGGCCGGCAGCATACAAAACCCTGGCCGTGACGCCGCCCAGGTACAGGCTGGAGAGTTCGCTGACGCCCATGCTGAGCCCGGCTTCCACGGAACCGTCCTCGGGGCAGCGCGTCACGGTGGCCTTGCCGCCGGCCACCTCGATGCGGAAGATCCCGGACGCGTGGCCCAGGGGGTCGCCCACATGGATCACCAGTGACCCGTCAGTGGCATATTCGCGCGCGGCCAGGGCGCCGGGGGTGTCCAGGATGCGCAGCCACAGGTGGTCCTCGGTGGCGGTGCGCTTGTAGTGGCGCTTGGCCGCCATGGCCCACTCCAGGGGATCCACAACGGGCGCCATGTCCCAGCTGATAATGTCTATGAGGTCCAGGGAGCCCAAATAGTTCCACAGTGCCAAATAGGCTGCATCGCTGACGGCCAGGAAATCGACAATCTCCACCACTGAGCGGCTCTTGTCATCGCTGGGCTTGTACGTCACGTAGCCGTCCACGGTCCCGGCGGGGTCGTAGTGGAGCGCCGCCCGGACGTTCTTCAACGGCTCGACGGCGCCATAGTTTCCCTGCCCGGCGGCGGCCAGCCGGTACATGTCGTGGCGGCCGATGGACCCGTAGGACGTGGCGTGGACGCGTTCAAAGATCTCATTGTGCAGGTCCCGCACGGTGGCGACCGGAGCAATTTCCACCACGCCCACGGATGCGGCAGCAGGCACAATGAAGTCGAGCCCGCCCTTGACAGCAACTTCGATGCTGCAGGCGTGGGTTGCCACACCGAACCCGAACCGCCCGTAAATGGTGGCTTCCGACGCCGTCAGCGCGGCAATGGGGATGCCGGCGGCCTTGGCCTGGGCCAGGTCGGAGTCCATCATGGCCCTCAACAATCCACGACGGCGGTGGCTGGGTCGCACTGTCACGGCGGTGATCTGGTGGACGGGCAGCAGCGTGCCAGCCCCCACGTTCAGGCTCTTGCGGTGGTAGGCGTAGGTGGCCACGGGGTAGTCGGCATCCCAGGCGCCCGCGGGGGCCTGGGAGTCGGTGAGGTAGGCGCCGGTGACCATGCGGCCGTCCACCCCTTCGCAGGACGCGTAGAACGCCAGCGCCTCATCGCTCAAGGTGTCTCCGTGGAATCCCAACGCGACGGCTTGCGACCACTTGGCCAGTTCCGGGGGCACATTCCCGTCCACTAGGCGCGAAGGGAACGTGCGCAGCTCGTAGGGGAACGACCGGGAAGCCCGGTCGTTGTCGGGCTCATAACTCTGTGGCACGGCGATACCTTTCGTCAACGAACAAAAGCAGTGGCAAATACTGAGCGGGATGCGCCCCGGCATTCCGACATTCCAACATTCCGACATTCCGACATTCCGAGAACATGCAACCCGGACTAGGGCCCACATGCCCGAGGGGCCCATTGTTGGGTCGCCCGCGACCCAACAATGGGGAGGGCGTTAGTGTCCGGCGTCGTTCCAGCTGGCGCCCAGGCCAAGCTGGACTTCCAGCGGAACCAGCAGATCTGCTGCCGAGCCCATCTGCTCCACGACCAGGGCCTTGACGGTCTCCAGCTCCCCCGGCCAAATTTCCAGGATCAATTCATCGTGGACCTGCAGGAGCATGCGGGACTTGAGGTTCTGGCGCTGCAACTCGGCAGCCACACCCAGCATGGCATGCTTGATGATGTCGGCGGCGGATCCCTGAATGGGTGAGTTCAAGGCGATGCGTTCGGCCAGTTCACGCAGCTGCCGGTCGGAGCTGGAGAGATCGGGCAGGTAGCGGCGCCGGCCCTCAATGGTAGAGGTGTAGCCGTCAACGCGGGCTTGTTCCACCACACCGCGGAGGTAGTCACGAACCCCGCCGAACCTGTCAAAGTAATCCTTGACCAGCGTCCGGGCCTCATCCACGGAGATTTCCAGCTGCTTGGACAGGCCAAAGCTGGTCAGCCCGTACGCCAAGCCGTAGGACATGGCCTTGACCTTGGAACGCATGGCGGAGGTGACGTCCGCCGGAGCAACGCCAAACACGTGGGAGCCCACGTAGCGGTGCAGGTCCTCACCCTCGGCATAGGCCTGGATCAGCCCGGCATCGCCGGAAAGGTGCGCCATGATGCGCATTTCAATCTGCGAGTAGTCGGCGGCCAGCAGGCATTCGTAGCCTTCACTGACAACGAAGATGTCCCTGACGCGGCGTCCCTCCTCGGTCCTGACCGGGATGTTCTGCAGATTGGGGTTGTTGGAGGACAAACGTCCCGTAGCTGCCACGTTTTGCGCGTAGGTGGTGTGGATACGGCCGTCCTCGGCCACGGACTTCTTCAGCGTCTCCACCATCTGCTTGAGCTTGGACGCTTCACGGTGGGCCATGAGCTGGGCCAGGAACTCATGCCCGGTCTTTTCCAGCAGTGCCTTCAGGGAGGCAGCGTCTGTGGTGTAACCGGTCTTGATCTTCTTGGTCTTGGGCAGCCCCAGTTCCTCAAACAAGACTTCCTGCAGCTGCTTGGGCGAGCCAAGGTTCACTTCGTGGCCAATGGCTGCGTAGGCGGCGCTCTGGGCGGCGTTCATGGCCGCCGTGAAGTCGGCCAGCAGAACAGCCAACCGTTCCTGCGAGATGGCGATGCCAGTCAGCTCCATGTGCGCCAGGACGGCTGCCAGCGGCAGCTCCAGGTCACGCAACAGCACCGCAGCGCCCCGCTCCACCAGCAGCGGGGCAAAGTGCTCGCTGAGCAGCAGCGCCACGTAGCCGCGCTGTACGGCGTCGGCGAAAGACGTGTCCTCGCTCAAGCCCAAGTCAAGCTGCCCGCTGGACTCCTGAACACCGGAATCGAAGCCGACCTTCAGGTGAACCTGGCTCAGCTCAGCCAGTTCGTAGCTGCGGCGGTCGGGCTGGATCAGGTAGCCGGACAGGGAGGTGTCGTCCTGGACGCCGGCCAGCGACAAACCCCGCACCGACAACGCCTTCAGCGCCTCCTTGTACTCGTGCACCACCTTGGGCGAGTCGGACACGAGCCATGCGGCCAGCGCCGACTCCAGTGCCTCCTCGGCCGTGCGCAGATCCACCACAACGGCAGAATCTGCACGGACCAGAGCCACGGCAACGGCCTCGTGGGCCAGCCCCAGCTTTTCGCTCAGCACGTCAACGGCGCACAGGCCTTCACCGGCCAGCCACGCCTGCAGCTCCGCCGCGTCGGTGACCACACGGTGGTCGGGCACCTGGTGGGCCTCGCCGTCGTCCTCCTGTTCAGCCTCGCCAAACAGGTCAAACAGGCGCTTGCGCAGCTGGTTGAATTCCAGGGAGTCAAACAATTCCTCCACGGCGTCCCTGTCAGGGTGCTGCAGCACCGTCTGCTCCAGCGGGACGGGCAGCTCCATGTCGCGCAGCAGGTGGTTCAGGCGCCGGTTGCGCTTGACGTCGTCCACATGCGCGCGCAGGGACTCGCCCACCTTGCCGCCAATGGCGTCCAGATTCTCCAGGATGCCTTCGAGCCCGCCATACTGGTTGATCCACTTGGCGGCCGTCTTGGGCCCGACGCCGGGCACCCCGGGGAGGTTGTCGGCGGTTTCGCCCACCAGGGCGGCCAGGTCCGAGTACCTGTTGGGCGGCACAAAGTATTTGGCCTGCACGGATGCGGCATCCATGGGCGGGATGGCGGAGATGCCCTTGGTGGGGTACAGCACCGAGACCTTGTCGGTGATGAGCTGGAAGGCGTCGCGGTCCCCGGACACCAACAGGACGTCCCAGCCGGCGGCCTCACCCTGGGCGGCCAGCGTGGCAATGATGTCATCGGCTTCAAAGCCGTCCACCGAAATGCTGGGAATGTTCATGGCCGCCATGACCTTGATGATCAGGTCAATCTGGCCGTAAAACTCCTCGGGTGTCTTGTTGCGCCCGGCCTTGTACTCGGTGTACTCCAACGACCTGAATGTGGGGGTGTCAAGGTCAAAGGCCACCACCACGTGGGAGGGCTTGCGTTCCTTGATCATGGTCAGCAGCATGGCCGTAAAACCGTGGACGGCGTTGGTGTGCTGGCCAGCCTGGGTAACAAACTTGTCCACCGGCATGGCGTAAAAAGCCCTGAATGCCATGGAGTGGCCGTCAATGACCAGGAGTCGCGGCGTTGCGCCTTCCGACAGTCCGGATCCGGGGGTGGTTGGTGCGTTGGACTGGGGGGCCGTTTTGGCAGATTCACTCACAAGTGCCAGCCTAGTCATCATGAGCGAAAATTTCACACCGCATCCCCTGAACGACGAACTGCTGGCCGCCGGAATTCCTGCCGACTTCCACCAGGTGCTGGGCCACCACGGGGTGGGGACGCTGGTGGTGAAGATGGGCATCGTGTTCACCCACATGAGCGTGGATTCCATGGTTGCGACCATGCCCGTGGAGGGCAACACGCAGGTGACGGGCCTGCTGCACGGAGGCGCGCACGTGGTGCTGGCCGAAACGCTGGGCTCCTTTGCCGCCGCCTTTCACGCCGGACCGGGCAGCAAGGTGGTGGGCATTGAGATCAATGCCACACATCACAGGGGCATTGCGGCGGGCCTGGTCACGGGCACCGCCACGCCCATCCACCTGGGCCGCACGCTCGCCACCCACGAGGTGGTCATGACCGATGAACAGGGCCGCCGGCTCTCCACCTGCCGCATCACCAACATGATCCTGGCCGGCTGATCCCCAACTCCTCCCCAACCTCATTCCTCGGCCGGGGCCCCTCGGAGTCGTGGCCCCACCCAACCCCTCCCCAACCTCATTCCTCGGCCGGGGCCCCTCGGAGTCGTGGCCCCACCCAACCCCTCCCCAACCTCATTCCTCGGCCGGGGCCCCTCGGAGTCGTGGCCCCACCCAAC
>JBDTQM010000138.1:0-10056 GCA_039932175.1 Specibacter sp. | reverse complement strand
GCCCCGTCGGCTGCCCCGTGAGGACCCCCACGCCGTCGCGCGCCTCGAAAATCAGCTGGGTCTCGGTTTGGCGGACCACCCGGTGGACCGTGATGTGCTTGAGCACCAGATCCCGCAACGCGTGCGGACTTTCAACGGCCACGTGCAGGTGGAAGTCGTCTTCGCCGGCAACATGGAACGCCTGGATGACCCCCGGCACCTGCGTGAGCGTGGTGTACAGGCTGTTCACGTGTTCGGCATTGTGGCTGCCCAGGCGCACCTTGATGATGGCCTGCAGCGGGAATCCCAAGGCGGCAAGGTTCAGTTTGACCCGGGTGCCCGCAATGACCCCGGCGTCGCGCAACATCCTCAGCCTGTACGCGCAGGTGGACTCCGCCAGCCCCAACCGTGAGGCGATGGCCTTGTTCGTCAGCTCGCTGTCTATGGCAAGTGCCCGCAGAATCGCCAGGTCCAGGGGATCCAGGCCGGCGCGGCCCTTGAGTGCTTGTGCTTTCTGCAAGGCGTCTCCCTTTGAGTCGGCGTCCGTTAGCGGGAATGCTTGATTCGGCTCACTTTATTACTCATTCATTCAATAATCTAGATATATGTTGTTCACACGTTCATGGTTGAGCCATGAACAGCGAATATTTGAACCCCGACTCGGTGGCTGTGCACGGCGGCCGCGAAGACCTGGCGGCCTTGGGCATCCACGCGCTTCCCATCGACTTGTCCACGACCAACCCGCTCCCGGACATTGAACGGGGCGGGGACTCCTACGAGTCCATGGCGCTTGGCGGGCACCCGCTGGCCGACGGCGGCTCGGTGTACGCGCGCTTGTGGAACCCCACCGTTGCCCGCTTCGAGAGCGCCCTGGCCCAGTTGGAAAAGGCCCAGGCGGCCGTTGCCTTTGCCTCGGGCATGGCAGCCATGACGGCCGCCATCCTCGCCAGCAAGGCCGCGGGCCAGACCACGGCCCAGGCCAACGCCCAGGTCGCGGGCCGCAGCGCGGAGACGCCCCATGTTGTTGCCGTTCGCCCGCTGTACGGCGGCACAGACCATCTTTTGGCCTCCGGACTTTTGGGTGTGGACGTGACCTTCTGCACGGAAAACGAGGTTGCCGGCGCCATGCGCAACAGCACCGTTTTGGTGGTCCTTGAAACCCCGGGAAACCCCACCCTTGACCTGGTCGACATTCGCCACGTGGTGGCCCAGGCCGGGGACGTGGACGTCCTGGTGGACAACACCTTTGCCACGCCCATCCTGCAAAACCCGATCAGCCTGGGCGCCGCCATGTCCTTGCACAGTGCCACCAAGTACCTTGGCGGCCACGGCGACGCCGTGGGCGGGGTCATCGCCTGCAGCGAGAAGAACGCGCAAGCACTGCGCCGCGTTCGCGCCATCACAGGGGCCATCCTGCACCCGCTGGGAGCGTACCTGTTGCACCGCGGCCTGACCACCCTGCCCATCCGGGTGCGCAGCCAGCAGGAGAGTGCCCGCACCATTGCCGGCTGGCTGGCCAACCATCCGGCCGTTGACACCGTGTACTTCCCCGGCAGCGACGGCGACCCCAAGTCCTTGCTGCAACACCAGATGCGGGGGCCCGGAGCCATGGTGGCGGTCGGCCTGCGCGGCGGCTTCGACGCTGCCAACCGCCTCACCTCTGCCGTGCGCATCTTCACCCACGCGGTGTCATTGGGCGGGGTGGACTCCCTCATCCAGCACCCTGCCGCGCTCACCCACCGGCCGGTTGCATCCGAGGCCAGGCCGGCGGCAAACCTTGTCCGCCTCTCGATCGGCCTTGAGGGAGTTGAGGACCTCATCGCCGACCTGGACCAGGCACTTAGCTCACCCGCGGGCGCCGACGCAGACCCCCTGGTTGAAAGCTCTGTCCTCTAGCGCCGCGGCACCACCAGACCCGCGCGGCACGGGGCAGCGGCACGGGGCAGCGGCCCCCGGGCAAGCCCCCGGGCAGGGGCCACTCGGGAAACGCTCGGAAAGGTGCGCCACAATGATCGAATGCAAGAATCCCTGAGCACCTTCAGCAATCTGCCGTCTCAACGCCGCCACTATGTGCGCGCTGCCTTGTTGATCCTTGGCGGCGCGCTGCTCTTTGCGCTGGACCTGCTGGCTGTGGCGGGCAAAACGGGCATCACCGTCTGGGACCAGCCGGTCCACGGCTGGTTCGTGGCCCAGCGCAGCCACGGGGCAACGACCCTGTGGGAAATTGTCACCACCTTGTCCTCGCCCACCTACATGACCATTCTTGGGATGGTGGTCGCGGCGCTGTGGGCGGCGGTCCGCCGGGAGCTGTGGCGCCCCTCGCTGCTGCTGGCGGCCATGGCCTTCACGGCAGTTTTGTCATTTGTCATCAAGCATTTGGTGGCCAGGCCGCGCCCGGCCGCTGCGGATTTCATGATGGGCCCCGACGGTTCCTTTTCGTTCCCCTCCGGCCACAACCTGGGTGCGGCCGTCTTTGTCCTGGTGGCCGCTTACCTGCTGCTGTCGCGCCACAGCACCGCCTGGGGCCGGGCGGCTGCGGTGGGTGCCGCCGTGGTGCTGGTCCCGGCTGTTGCCGCCAGCCGGCTGTACCTTGGCTATCACTGGCTCAGCGACGTCATGGCTTCCATGACACTGGCACTGGTGGTGCTGGGGTTGGTCATGGCTGTGGACACGTGGCGGCCGCTGCAAAAATACTCCATTGCTGCACGGCGGCCGAAAGCTGTTCCGGAGCCTGCCCCGCCACTGCCGCAGCCGTCTCCCTGACCAGGTTCGACGCCGTGTCTCGGGATGCCGCCGGCAGCCTCCCGTCGCGCGCAGCCAGGGCAAGGTAGCGGCACAGGATGCCCGTGAAGAGGCTGCCGTCGCCGCCTGGCTCCAGGCGAATCCCTGTGCCGGGCGTGCTGAGCCCGCGGTCGATCGCGTCAATTAGATCGGCAGCCTGGCTCAAGTACTCCGGCTGGCCCAGTTCCAGCAGGGCGGCCAGAATGGGGCCCTGGTTGTAGGTGTAGAGGGTGGTTTCCACGTCGTGGCCCGTGGCTGAGGGGTGGATGCCGTCCACATAAAGCCCCGCGGCGGTGTCAAAGAGTTCGCTGCGCAGCCAGTCAACAATGCTCCGGGCCCGCTCCAGCTCACCCATCCGGGTGAAGTGAAGGGCGGCCGGGCCGTTGGCCGGGGTGTTCTTGAAATCGCGCTTGCGGGACCAGTGGATGCCGCCGCCCAGGACCATGTCGTGGGCGCTGTGCAGCTGCTTGTGCAGTGACTTTACGGCGAACCGGGCCAGCGGCGACCGGCGGCCCGTCAGCTGCAGGCAGAGCTCATTGAGCCGCGCGGCGGCGAGTGCAAGCCACGCCATGTCGTCATAAAAGTAGTTGGGGAAGCGCAGAAAATTGCGGATCATGATGCCGCGCAGCAGTTGCTGCGCGCGGTGGAGTTCCCTTGCCGCGGCTGTTTCCCTGCCTGCACGGCGGGCCAGGTGTGCCGCATCGACCATGGCGTCCAGGTAGTGGGCCTGCCACCAGTAGTGCCAGGGGGCCAGCGGGGTTGGGCGCTGGCGCGGGCGGCCGCGCATGGACCCGTCGCCGGGTGCCGCAATGGCTCCGATCCAGCTTCCGGGCAGGCTCATGAGGCGGCGGCCAAAACGCGCATTCACATCGGCTGCGGCCTTTTCGGCGAGCGCAGCCCACTGCTCAGGTGTGGTGCCGCCGGCGGCGGGCTTGGCGTGGTGACCTGTCATGGCACCCAGCGTACTGTTTGGCTGTTCCGGAAAGCTCGGCCCGGGGGGACTTTTGCCCGTTAATTTCAGTTAGTATTCATTAACGCAATTAATTTCGGGCCCGGCAAGGGGCTGGCAACCCTCAATGAGGAGGATCCATGGAAATTTCACACAACGGCACCGTTGCGCTGGTCACTGGCGGTGCGTCGGGCCTGGGTGAGGCAACGGCGAGGCGGCTGCACGCGGCGGGGGCCGGCGTCGTCCTTGTTGACCTGCCGGACTCCAAGGGTGCCGAATTGGCGGCGGAATTGGGGGAGCGGGCCGTATTTGCACCCGCGGACGTCACCAATGAGGAGGCGGTCCAGGCCGCCGTGGAGGCTGCCGCGGGGCTCGGGACGCTGCGGATCGTTGTCAATTGTGCCGGCGTTGCCACGCCCGGCAAGGTGCTGGGACGCGAGGGTGTGCTGCCCCTGGAGCAGTTCAGCCGGGTCATCCAGATCAACCTGATCGGCACTTTCAACGTGGTGCGGCTGGCCGCGGCGGCCATGGCGGAGGCAGAGCCGCTGGCCGGCGAGTTCGGCCCCGAGCGCGGCGTCATTGTGAACACGGCCTCCGTTGCGGCCTTTGACGGGCAGATCGGCCAGCCTGCCTACGCCGCCTCCAAGGGTGCGGTGGCGGCCATGACCCTGCCGCTGGCCCGTGAATTGGCGCGGTCGCTGATCCGCGTCGTCACCATTGCGCCGGGCATTTTTGAGACACCCATGCTGGCGGGGCTGCCGCAGGCCGCGCAGGATTCGCTGGGGCAGCAGGTCCCGCACCCCTCGCGGTTGGGCAAGCCGGCCGAGTACGCGGCCCTGGTGGAGCACATTGCCGCCAACGCCATGCTCAACGGTGAGACCATCCGCCTGGACGGCGCCATCCGGATGGCACCAAAATGAGGGTTCCGCCCGCTGAACTGCCCGGCGCCGACTTTTACGGTTTTGCGCAGTCGCTGAGCGCCGAGGAGCAGGCCAAAATGGCGCAGCTGCGCGAATTCCTGGCCACCGAGGTGACACCCCACGCCGTGGACTGGTGGAACGATGCCGAATTCCCGGCGCACATACTGCCCAAGATTGCCGCCCTGGAGCTGGCGGCCCCGGACCGGCGCCAGTTCAGCCACTTGTTCACCGGCCTGGTGGTGGCGGAAATGACGCGGGCCGACACCTCCTTGGCCACGTTCTTCCTGGTGCACCACGACCTCTTTGTCCAGGCCCTCATCGACTTTGGTACGGTCGAGCAAAAGGAACGCATGCTCCCCGACGCCATCACCTTGCGCAGCACCGGCGCCTTCGCACTGACGGAGCCGGACCATGGCAGCGACGTGGCCGGCGGGATGGTCACCACTGCCCGCCGCGAGGTGGACGACGCCGGCACCCACTGGGTGGTCAACGGCGCCAAACGCTGGATTGGCAACGGGACGTTTTGCCACCGCATGCTGCTCTGGGCCAGGGACGCCGAATCAGGGCAGGTGCGCGGCTTCTTCCTGGATGCCGCACTGCCCGGCGTGGTGCGGAGCAAGATTGAGAACAAGATTGCCCTGCGGACTGTGCAAAACGCGCACATCACCCTGACAGATGTGCGGGTGGAGGAAGCGGACAGGCTGGCGTCCGTGAATTCCTTTGAGGACATCAACAAGCTGCTGCTGAGCTCGCGCATCTCCGTGGCCTGGCAGGCTGTGGGGCAGCAGCTGGCAGCCTTTGACGTGGCGCGGGCCTACGCCGTGGAACGGCAGCAGTTCGGGAAACCGTTGGCGGCGTTTCAAATGATTCAGGACCAGTTGGTGAAAATGCTGGGCAACGCCACCTCCTCCCTGGCCATGATGGTGCGCATAGCCGCGCTGCAGGATGGTGCCGGTGCTGGGCCCACCATGGCGCAGGTGGCGCTGGCGAAGGCGCACACCACCGCCGCCATGCGCGAAAGCGTGTCCATGGGCCGGTCCATTCTGGGCGGCAACGGCATTGTCAGCGACTTTGGCATGGCCAAGATCTTTGCCGACGCCGAAGCCATCTACACCTATGAGGGATCGCACCAGATCAACACGCTCATAGCCGGCCGGGCCATCACAGGGGTATCAGCCATCGTCTAGCCCCTCTTCTCAAAACTCAACGGGCTCCCTAGCGGAGGTTGCCCGCGCTTATGCGCAACGCGGGAACCGGCGGTGGCGCATAACCCCATTCGGCGTGTGCCGACTTGGGTTATGCGCTGCGCTGGCCGCCAGCATGGCGCAGCTGTTCCACAGGCGCCGCACCCGGTGTCAGCAGTGCGCATAGCCAAAGTGACTGTCCGCGAACGGCCGCCAGCAACCCGGTTCACCCCAATGACGCAGCAGCTGACCAGGGCAGGTTGATCGGGCAGTCAGCGCAGGTTGCGCTCGCCGCCCTCCACGGGAACCGGCAGGGTGTTGCCCGCAGAGGGGGCGGGGCAGGTGCCAAAGTCGGTGAAGGCGCTGGGGTAGTTGATGGTGCGGTTGAAATCCACCACCACTGAGTTGTCGGGGCGCGGCTTGGTCAGTTCCAGCTTGCGCCAATGCCCGCCGGTGGCATCGGCGGCGTCGGCAAAGGTGACTATCAGCGAGCCCAGCGGGCCCTCTTCCGCGGCCAGGCGGTATCCGGTGCCGGCGAGCTCAAAGACAACGTCGCCCACCAGGGAAACTGCCCCGGGCACGTCGGGATTTGCTGTCTTGATGACCTCGGAACGTGGCTCGGCATACGGTTCAAAGCTGCCGTTGACCACCAGCGAGGGGTCGTAGTCAAAGACGGGCACGGCCGTGAAATCCTTCAGCGTGGGGGACTGCGAATCGCGGGTGCGGATCATGTAGCGGTTGGCCCGCATGCCCAGCTCCACCACGATGGAGCCGGACTTTACCCACATGATGGATTCTTCGTCGGCCAGCTGCGCAGAAATGGTGCCCACCACTGCTTCCCCGCTTTCCACCAGCGTGAGGTGGTCCCCGGCGGCGGCCGTGAGATGCGCCGTCGTGCCTTCAACACTCCACAGCCCGGGGACACCGGCCAGAGGCTGCGGGACAGGCGGCAGCCACTGGAAGGACGTGAGCGTGAGCCAGCCGTGAGGGGCGGCCAAGGCGGTGTTTCGGCCCTGGCGGAATCGTTCCCAGCGCTGCGTGAGACGGTCGGGTTCGGTGCTGTGCGTGCTCATGGGGCTCCTTGCAAACTGTGGTGGTGCTCTACTGTAGGCACAACCGTCGGGGCCATTTCGCTATTCCGGCACCGGCACCGGCAGGGGCGCGGCGTGCGTGGGCGCGGGGTGGGGTGAAAGAATGGTGCCATGGCTACAAACTCACCGAACACAGCGCTGAACAAGGATATGACCCGTTTTGAGCTGGGCACCATCACCGCGCTGGACGCCGAGCGCACGCAGTTGACGCTGACCCGGCACTATGCCGTGGCCCCCGACGTTCTGTGGGCCATGCTCACCGATCCGGACAAGACCCCCCTATGGTGGGCCAAGGTCCGCGGCAACGCCAAGACCGGGTCCTCCTTTGACCTGAAGTGGCTCAACGTCAAGGATGAAGGGCACGGGATTGAGACCGACTGGTGGAACGGGCGCGTCATCGACGCCGCAGCGCCGCACGTCCTGGAACTCTCCAACTCCATGCACGGGACCATCCGGATGGAGCTCACCCCCACAGGGACCGGCACGCAGCTGGTGTTCAGCAACATCGTGTCCGTCCCGGCCGAGGTGGTGCTCATGTCCCTGGCAGGGTGGCACGTCCACCTGGACCACCTGCAGGAGGCACTGGACGGCAAAAGCGTTGACTGGCAGCACTGGTGGGACGACTTTTACCCGTGCTGGGAGCAGATTCACGCCCTCTACGCGGCCGCCCAAAAGTGACACTATTTGAGACGGATTGGCTCCTGCACGCCGACGCCAAGTAGGATCCAACAGGCCCTGACTTGGGCCTCACCGTATTCAACGCCGCATACGAGCACCCCAGATTCACAGACCGTAAGGACGCTGACTCATGAGCTCAGACTTGCAAGCAAATCCTCAGTGCACCGCACAGGACCCGGAGCAGGACACCGATTTGCGCCGCGACGTGCGCCGCGTCAGCACCCTGCTGGGCGAATCGCTGGTCCGCCAGCACGGCCCCGAACTGCTCGCCATGGTGGAACAGGTTCGTCTGCTGACCAAGGAATCCAAGGAAGCCGCCCGCGGTGAAAGCGGCACCGGTCCTTGGAGTGCCAACGACGTCGCCGTGCAGGTCCGCGAAGTTCTCGCCTCCCTGCCGCTGGAGCAGGCCACCGACCTGGTCCGCGCCTTTGCTTTCTACTTCCACCTGGCCAACGCCGCAGAGCAGGTGCACCGTGTGCGCAGCCTGCGCAGCCGGGCGGACAAGGACGGCTGGCTGGCCAAGGCTGTCACCGAGATCGCCGAAAAAGCGGGCACGGAGGCGCTGCAAAAGGTTGTCAACGACCTGGACGTGCGCCCCATCTTCACGGCCCACCCCACTGAAGCCTCCAGGCGCTCGGTGCTGGATAAGATCCGCAAGCTCTCCGACATCCTGTCCACGCCCTCCGAGGAAGGCAGCAGCACCCGGGTCCGCCAGGACCGGAAACTGGCTGAGATCATCGACCAGATGTGGCAGACGGATGAACTCCGCAAGGTCCGCCCCACCCCCATGGATGAGGCCCGCAACGCCATCTACTACCTGCGCAACATCCTCACGGATGCCATGCCGGAGGTGCTGACCGAGCTCAGCGACCTGCTGGGCGAGCACGGTGTTTCCCTGCCCGCCGACGCTGCCCCGCTGCGCTTCGGGTCCTGGATTGGTGGCGACCGCGACGGCAACCCCAACGTCACCCCCGAGGTGACCCGGGACGTGCTGATCCTGCAGAACCAGAACGCCGTGAGGATCTCCTTGGTCCTCATCGATGAGCTGCTCAGCGTCCTGTCCAACTCCAGCTCCCTGTGCGGTGCCGACGCGGCGCTGACCGAATCCATCGCCGCCGACCTGGCGAAGCTGCCCGGCATTGATGCCCGCCTGCTGGAACTCAACGCGGACGAGCCGTACCGCCTGAAGCTCACCTGCATCAAGGCCAAGCTGATCAACACCCAAAAGCGCGTGGCCAATGATTCCTACCATGAGGTTGGCCGCGACTACAGCGAGACGGCGGAGCTCATCGCCGACCTGGAACTCCTGGAAGTTTCCCTGCGCAACAACTCCGCAGCGCTGGTGGCCGACGGTGCCCTCGCCTCGGTACGCCGGGCCATCTCCTCCTTTGGCCTGCACCTGGCCACCTTGGACATCCGCGAGCACGCCGACTACCACCACGACGCCGTCGGGCAGCTCATGGACCGTGTTGGCGAGCTGGGCAAGCCCTACGCCGAGCTGGACCGTGCGGAGCGCCTGGCCGTCCTGGGCACCGAACTGGCCAGCCACCGCCCGCTGTCCGGCCACCCCATCAAGCTTGACGGCATTGCGGACGGCACGTACGACGTCTTCCGCGTGGTCCGCCGCGCCCTGCGCACCTACGGCCCCGACGTCATCGAAACGTACATCATCTCCATGACCCGCGGCGCCGACGACGTCCTGGCGGCTGCCGTGCTGGGCCGCGAGGCTGGTTTGGTCCAGCTCACGGGCGAGAACCGCTACGCCAAGATCGGCTTCGCCCCGCTGCTGGAAACCGTTGACGAGCTGCGCGCCTCGGCGGACATCGTTGACCAGCTGCTCTCCGACCCGTCCTACCGCGAGCTGGTCCGCCTCCGCGGCAACGTGCAGGAAATCATGCTCGGCTACTCGGACTCCAACAAGGAATCCGGCGTCATGACCAGCCAGTGGGAAATTCACAAGACCCAGCGCAAGCTGCGCGACGTTGCGCTCAAGCACGGCGTGAACGTGCGCATGTTCCACGGCCGCGGCGGCTCGGTTGGCCGCGGTGGCGGACCCACCTACGACGCCATCATGGCCCAGCCCAACGGCGTGCTCGAAGGCGCCATCAAGTTCACCGAGCAGGGTGAGGTCATCTCCGACAAGTACTCCCTGCCGGAACTGGCCCGCGAAAACCTTGAACTTTCGCTCGCTGCCGTCATGCAGGGTTCGGCCCTGCACCAGGCGCCGCGCCACTCGGACGACGACCTGGGCCGCTTCGGGGAGATCATGGAAATTGTCTCCGACGCAGCCTTTGGCACGTACCGGACCTTGATCGACCACGTGGACCTGCCGGCCTACTTCCTGGCCTCCACCCCGGTGGAGCAGCTGGGTTCGTTGAACATTGGCTCGCGCCCGTCCAAGCGCCCGGACTCGGGCTCCGGCCTGGGCGGACTGCGCGCCATCCCGTGGGTCTTTGGCTGGACCCAGTCACGCC
>JBDTQM010000137.1:0-10148 GCA_039932175.1 Specibacter sp. | reverse complement strand
AAGAGACGCACCAACTAAAAATAGCGGGGTCCGCCAGCTCAAGCTGGCGGGCCCCGCTGTTTTCTTGCTTGCCGCCGGCACCAGCCACAATGCCGTTCCGGAGGCCCGTCGCCATGGCACAACTGCACACACTTCTGAGAAACCATCCCGCAGCTGCTGCGCGAGCGTTCCCAAAAAAGCACCACAACTGCGCGAGCGTCGCGGGTGGAGACGGCCGGCTACGGCAGTTCGCTGCAGCTTCCGCCGGCCTTGCCGGCGATGCGGCCCCGGGTCCAGACGAGCAGATCAGCAATCAGCGGCGAGTTCGGGGAGACAACACCCATGTGGCCCCTTGCCCTTGTACGTCTTGCACGACAGCCCTTGGCCTTCGGCGCAACGACCAGCCACGTAGGCGTTCTGCACGGACGGGACCACCACGGTGTCGGTCCCTCCCTGGGCTATGAAGAGCAGGAACAGGACGGCAGCACTGGCGTGTTCTGGCGCTGCCGGTCCTCCATGGCAACGGATGTGAGGTCCTTGTTGAAGATGGTCTTGTCTATGGCATCGCGGTGATCAGCGAGACCAAAACGCCCGGCTCGGACAAGCAGCAGGTGGACATCTCGCGCACGAAGGTCATGGCCACGGGACTGATGCAGTCGGTGACGGACACACCCGGTAGGTATCGGCGCAGGCGGCTGCAACGTAGGAGCCAAACACGCTGCCGCCGGCGATGTTCGGCTTGCTCTCCGCCAAACCGATGGCGTCACTGGCGGGAGCTATCGCGGCAATCCACGTGATGGGCAGCCCCGGCGCGTACGTGGACGCCAGGCCACCAGTCCACAGCACAGCCTGGCCTCCTTGGGAGTGCCCCCCACAATGGTTTCCGGCACCATGTCCAGCTCGGCCTGCTCGGCATCCAGCGCCTTGACTGCCCGTACCGAATCAAGCAGGTAGGGACCCTCGCCCTGGCCAATGAGGTACGGCTGCGGCCCTTGGGTGGACAGCCACGCATAGACGGTGCTGACAAGGACCCAACAGTTCTCGACGATCTCCGCCAGGGCGGGCACGGCACCCGAGGTAAACGGCTCTGCAAGGTTCGACGGCGATTGCCAGCGCAGGGGTTGGATCGTCCAAGGTGGTGGTGTACAGGATCCGCCACGCCGTCGCACCGACAGTGACCGCCGTCGTCAATGCTTCAATTTTGGGCAGCACGCCGGGGTGGCTGGGCACTGTTGCCGGTGCATCGTGGAAAGCTGAGAGTGGAGGGGCGCCATCATGCAGCCATGGACCCAGCCGACGCTGCCGCCCAACCACATGCACAGCGCACCCACCACGAGAGTCAGCCACCATGGCGCACGGGCCAAGAGTGCCGGCAACGCCCGGGCACGCTGCCATAGCGTCATCCCGGCAAGGCTGGTTGTTGAAAATTCCGGCTCGGATATGCAGTCCCCTGTCCGTCTGAACGTACAGCGGCCCTGGCCGTCTTGGTGTCTCTTGTGGCGTGCCTGCGATGCGTGGCAGGCCGGCGCTGCGGTGTGGCCGGGCCTGAAGGCTCAGCTGTCCTTGGCGGCCACGGGAATTTTTGCGCCGGATTCTTCAATCTCACGTTGTTTGCGACGGACGCGGGAGGCACCCATCATGAACACAACGATGACGATCATGCCCACGACCCACACGAGTGCGATAACGGCGAACAATAGCCACTGGGGCATTCTTGCAGTCTCCTTACTGAAGTTTGAGGGCCATAACAACCATGTTCAGCATAGGCGAGTGGCGCCGTTTTGGGATCATTTCCATGCTGGCGGGCCGGGGTGTGGTTAGACTTTCCCCATGAATGCACATGCTTCCGCGCCCGTCACTGTTACTGTCACCGGCGCAGCAGGTCAGATCGGTTACGCGCTGCTGTTCCGGATTGCCTCGGGCGCCATGCTGGGCCCCGACGTTCCGGTCAAGCTGAACCTCCTGGAGATCCCGCAGGCTGCCCAGGCGGCCGAGGGCACTGTCTTGGAACTCATGGACTGCGCCTTCCCGCTGGTGGCCGGTCTGGAAGTCTTTGATGACCCCTTCAAGGCGTTCGACGGCGCCAACATCGCCATGCTGGTGGGTTCGCGGCCGCGCGGCCCGGGAATGGAAAGGGCAGATCTGCTCAGTGCCAACGGCGGCATTTTTTCGGCACAGGGCAAGGCCCTCAACGCCGGCGCTGCGGATGATCTCAAGGTTGTGGTGGTGGGCAATCCCGCCAACACCAACGCCTTGATTGCAGCATCGCACGCCAAGGACATTCCCGCGTCACGCTTTACGGCCCTGACCCGTTTGGATCATGACAGGGCACTGGCCCAGCTTGCCGCCAAGACCGGCGCACCGGTGAGCGAAATCAAGAGGCTGACCATCTGGGGCAACCATTCGGCCACCCAATACCCGGACACCAGCCATGCCACGGTGGCTGGCCGCCCAGCCAATGAGCTGGTGGACCAGCAATGGCTGGCCGATGAGTACATTCCCCGGGTGGCCAAGCGCGGTGCCGAGATCATCTCGGTGCGCGGCGGCTCCTCCGCCGCGTCGGCTGCGAATGCGGCCCTGGAACATATGCGTTCATGGGTTCAGGGCACTCCCGACGGCGACTGGACCTCCATGGCGGTGCCCTCCGACGGTTCCTACGGCGTGCCCGAGGGCCTGGTGAGCTCCTTCCCCGTCACCACGGCAGGCGGCGACTACGCCATTGTGCAGGGCCTTGAGATCAGCGGGTTCTCCCGTGCCCGCATCGACGCCTCAGTGGCTGAGCTGGAGTCGGAGCGCAGCGCAGTTGCCGAATTGGGCCTGCTCTGACAATGCCAGTCCCAACCATGCCGGCGGACAGCAACGACCCCAATGCCCCACACCGTTGAACCCTAGTCTTTGCGGCCTTTGAGGAAGTAGGTAATGGGGCCGATGAAGTTAAGGAACGACGCCGCCACCCATTTTGCCTTGGATCCATTGACTTGCGCCGGGGTTCTTTGGGCGAGGTCGCGCAGGGCAGCCACTTGCAGGGAAAGTTGAACCACGGTACCCAGCATGATGGCGGCCTTGGCGGCCTTGCTCAAATCTTTCCAGCGTTTCCTGGTTGACATGACGGCTCCTACTTTCCAACGATGGGTGGTGCTCACACTGTACGTTCAAAAACCCACGGCAGACCGGTCATGGTGAGCCTGTGCCGGGCACCCGCGTGAGCCTTGGCGCCGGGGTAGGCCTCGTCCCCTGCCCACAAAAGAGCTGCAGGTGCGGTGGCTGTGGGCTTGTGCCAAGGTTCGGGCAGCAACAGCTGGGTCTCGTAGATTAACGGGGCGGTGTGCGTGCTGCGCTCCATCGCCTGGGCCACCGATTCCAGCCCGGCCAAATGATGCAGCGTGACCCACGTGGGTGGCACCAGCGTCATCTCCCGGGCCGCGTGCGCACGAAGGGCCTCGGCCGGGGTCATCCATGAGTACCACTCGTGCTCTTCGCGATTCAACACCACCGTATCTGAGACGGCCCCCGCCAGCATGAACCAGGTCCTGAAGCGTCGTGGGATGTTTTGCATGGGTGTCCACCGGGCCAGCCACACCAGGTCCTCCGCCGAAAGCTGCTGCCCGGTTTCCTCGGCTAATTCGCGAAGTCCCGCCACTTGGGCTGCGGCAAAGTCGTCCAGCGGGCCGCCGCGGGCGTCCACGCGATCTGACGGGTCCACCTTTCCGCCCGGGAACACCCAGGCGCCGGCAAAGGCCCTGCTGGTGGCAGGGCGCTCAAGCATCAGCACCTCAAGCCCCGCGTGGCCGTCGCGCAGCAACACAATGGTGCAGGCATCCTCCAACGGCGCCAGCGGTGCGGGTGTTTCCATGCAGTCATCATAGTCCCTGCGCTCGAGGGGCCCAGCTACGGCTCCCCGGTCGCGTGGGCCCAACCGGAAAGTCATTGACAGTTGCCTCCGTGGTGCATCGTCTCAAGATGCACGCGAAATCATTCCTGCGTGGCGTCCCGTGGCCGCTGCCCGGACCTTCAGCTTCGGTTGTGCGCAGCGCCAGCACCGCGGCCTGCGCATGTCCAAGGCTAACTTTGGTTATGCGCAAGCGGGGTTGCTGGCACTGCGCCACTCTTAGGCCTGCGCAAGCGAAGCGGCCAACGACGCGCATACGCAAAGCCACCACGACCTCTTGCCGGGAACTATACATGCGAGTAGCATCCTATTCATGAGTACAGCTCATGAGGATCTCACCGGGCGGGCAAGGCTGCGGGACGCGGCCATTGAGTCCTTTGCGGCCCAGGGGTTTGGCGAATCCCTGCGCGCCATTGCCGCACGGGCAGGGGTCAGCGCGGGCCTTGTCAGGCACCATTTTGGCTCCAAGGAGCAGCTGCGCGCCGAGTGCGATGCCACAGTGCTCAAGCGCTACAGCACACTGAAGACGGAGAGCATCAAGGCCGATCCCCAACAGTTATTTTCCACTCTCCCCTCGTCCAAGGACAGCGGCATCCTGCTGGTGTACATTTTGCGCAGCGTCCGCGAGGGCGGGGCGGCCGGGCGCGAATTCATTGAACACATGATTGCCGAAGCGCTGGTTTTCACCCGTGACGCCGTGGAGCGCGGCCTGGTGGTGCCCAGCCGTGATGAGGAATCCCGCGTCCGGTACCTCATCTACCAATCAATAGGCGCCCTGGTGGTCCGGCTGGCCATCCACTCCGACACCGCGCTGGATGATTTTCAGGGTGTCATGGAGCAGTTTTATGCCGACGCCATGCTGCCAACCCTTGAGCTGTACACGGAGGGCCTGTTCACCGACAAGACGTATCTTGAGCAGTACCTCCGTTACCTTGCAAACAACAACCCACCCGTGGGGTTCGCGGGCGAAACTGCATCACGGTAAGGAAGAATCATGTCTGGACGCTATCCGGCCATTGAGGTCGTCGGCCTGCACAAGCATTTTGGCCGGACCATTGCCTTGGCGGGCCTGAACTTGCAGGTGGAACAAGGCACAGTTGCCGGTTTCCTGGGACCCAACGGATCCGGCAAGTCCACCACCATCCGCATCCTGCTGGGCCTGTTGAAGTCCGACGGCGGTACTGCTGCCTTGCTGGGCGGCGATCCCTGGCGCGACGCCGTGGAACTGCACCGGCGGATAGCCTACGTCCCGGGGGAAGTGAGCCTGTGGCCCAACCTCACAGGCGGGCAGGCCATCGACATCCTCTCCCGGCTGCGCGGCGGCGTGGACAACGCCAAACGGGACCAGCTCCTGGAGCGTTTTGAGCTTGACCCCACCAAGAAGGCGCGCAGCTACTCCAAGGGAAACCGCCAGAAGGTGGCGCTGGTGGCCGGCCTGGCCACAAACGCCGAACTGTTGATCCTGGACGAACCAACTTCCGGTCTTGACCCCTTGATGGAGCAGGTGTTCACAGCCTGCATCCGTGAGGTGAAGGCCGAGGGCCGCAGCGTGCTGCTCTCCAGCCACATCTTCGCCGAGGTGGAAAAGCTGTGCGACACCGTCACCATCATTCGCGACGGCCAAACAGTTGAGGCCGGCCGGCTCGATGAACTCCGGCACCTGCACAGGACAACGGTTTCCATTGTTCTTGATCGGGACGCCTCGGTGCTGGCAGCTGTGGCCGGCGTCAATGACCTGGTGGTTGACGGCACCAAGGCCACCTTCACGGTGGGTGAGCCGGAGCTCGGCGGCGTGCTTGCGGCGCTGTCCGCCTATTCGCCGCGCACACTTGTCTCCAGCCCGCCATCCTTGGAGGACTTGTTCCTGCGCCACTACGGTGCCGGCGTTTCGGACACCCCTGCGGCGGGCGCCGCTCCCGTGTCCGGCACGGCAGCGCAGCGAGCCGGTGCGCGATGAGCACAGCAACACTTGGCGCGCACAGCGCTGCACGGGCAGTGCCGGCGCCGGGCACCATGACCGGTTTCTGGCTCTGCGTCCGTTTCATCATGCGCCGCAACTGGCTGCGGCTGCTCGTGTGGGCTGCCGTGCTGGCCGTCATGATCCCCGTGGTGTACGACTCCCAGCAGCAGGCGTTCCCCACCCAGGCAGCCCGGGATGCCTACGCCCAAGTGGCAAACACCCCGGCTGTGGCGGCCATGACCGGCCTTCCCTACGCAGCCGGCTCGCTGGGCGGCATCCTGGTCATCAAAATTTGGATGACGCTGGCAGTGGCACTGGGCTTCGCCTCACTATTCCTGGTCACCCGCAACGGGCGGGCCGATGAAGAGGCCGGGCGCACCGAGCTGCTGCGCTCCTCCGCACTGGGCCGCCACGCCTACAGCATGGCCAACTACGCTGTGGCGGGCGGCTTGAGCCTGCTGGTGGGTTTGCTGGTCTCCATGCTGTGCCTGTCCGTCAGCCTGCCTGTGGCCAGTTCGTGGGTCATGGGTGCCTCCATCGCCGGCACAGGCCTGGCCTTCGTGGCCGTTGCCGCGCTCTGCGGGCAGTTGAGTTCAACCAGCCGGGGGGCAAATTCCCTGGGCGTTGCCGTGTTGGCGCTGTTTTACTTCATCCGCGCCGGAGCGGACCTGCAGGCCCACGGCACGGAGGTGGGCCCCCTGAGCTGGCTCTCCCCCATAGGCTGGGCCCAAAACATGCGCCCCTTTGGCCAGGACAACTGGTGGCCGCTGCTGGCCCTGCTGGCCCTGGCTGTTGTGGGCTGCGCCCTGGCCCTGCGCATTGAGACCAACCGCGATCTTGGGATGGGGCTGCTCGCGGAGAGACCGGGCCCGGCACGGGGTTCGGCGCTTCTTGCAAGCCCCGTCGGCCTGATGCTGCGCTTGCAGCGGGGCAGTTTGATCGGCTGGCTGTTGGGCGCCGTTGTGGCAGGGGCGTTCTTTGGCGGTGTGGCGAAGGCAATGACCACGGCACTGGATCCGGCAAACCCGTTCGCCAAGGCATTCATGGGCAATTCCGCCAACGTGCTCGACGGCATCATGAGCCTCTTCGTCATGTTCAACGGCCTGCTGGCGGGCGCTTTTGCAGTGCAGTGCCTTGCGGGCGCACGCGGCGAGGAAGCCAACGGGCGGTTGGAGAGCCAGCTTGCCGGCGCCCTCTCCCGCTACAGGTGGCTGCTTGCGCAGCTGCTCGTCGCCGCCGCTGGTTCAGCCCTGATGCTGCTCATTGGCGGGTACCTCACGGGGGCCTCCTCCAACGGTGCGGCCACGGGCAGCCACATGGCTGCGGCATCGTTTGCGTATTGGCCGGCGGCGCTGCTCATGATGGGCGTCATGCTGTTCCTGCACGGATTCCTGCCGCGGCTGAGCGTCAGCCTGACATGGGCCGTCTATGGACTGTCTGCCCTCATTGCAATGTTCGGGCCATTGTTTTCGCTGTCCGACGCCGTCATCAAGGCAACCCCGTTTGGCGCCGTGCCGCGAATGCCCATCGAGGACTTCGCGCTGCTGCCAACGGTTGTCCTGTCGGCCATTGCGGTGATGCTCGCGGTGCTGGGAATCTGGCGTTTCCGCACCCGGGACATCGTCCCGGAATAGCCCCGCCCGGCATCCACCGCCGCTGAGATGTCAGATAATGACCCCGGCGCTGAGCGCAGCGCCGTCGGGGGCCGTGATGCTCAGTGTCACAACACCGCCGTGCTCGCTCAGTTCGGGGTTCAACTCAGCACCGGCCAGCCGGGTCACCGCTGCCGTGTCGCCCGTGAGCACTGCCAGGGAGGCGAAGACACTGCGGGTGCCGCCATGTTCCCCGGACAGCCATGGAATGGTGGTGGCCGGCGCCATGGGGTTGCTGCCGAAACCATTTTCCACACCTGATTCGGTGTAGCCCAGCACGGGGATCAGGAACGTGGACACGTCACCGCCGGCCGCCGCTGCGTAGCCGCCCTCACGAATGGGGGCTGATTGTTCCGTGCCCGATTCCACCACGTGCAGGCGCAGCTCCCACGGCCCGCGGATGGCCGTGGCGGAGGTGACGAGCCACGGCGAGTCGGCCTCAAGCCCCTCACTGCCCCAGACCGGACGGTGGGCACTGGCCAGGGTGTCCGGCGTCGTGCTGTCACGGCGGTGGATTGCTGTGCGGCGCGACGGCGCATTCAACACATCCAGCACGGCAATGTGGTTGTCCAGCGGGGCACAGTATTCCGGGGCCGTGTGGGTGGAATAGGCCAGGCGGGAGTAGTGCGGGTCATCGGGCTGGGCAACGCCGAAGTAATTGTCGCTGCCGTGGTTGGCCAGCCGCACCACCCCGTCGGCGGCAGTGCTGGAGAGCAGGAAGCCGGGGGCGGGCAGGACACGCACTGAATCCGCGGCAGCCACGGGCCCGCTTTGTTCGGTGGCCGTCCACACCGGGTGGCTGGCCGGGAGCAGCAGGCCCAGAAAGCCCTTGGACGTCCAGTACGGGGAAGCAGGTCCGGAATATGTCTGTGTCATGGGGCGAAAGGTGCCGAACCAGCCGCAGCCGAGAATGCCGTCCTTGCCAAAGGCGCCGCCGTCGTTGAAGTATTTCAGTGCCGCGCTGCCCAGGCTGCGGGTGGTGCCTGGGGTGAGCGGGCTGACGCCCATGAGCTCGCCCAGCCAAAGCGGGGCTGTGGCGCCGAACCGGTAGATCAGCGAGCGACCCTGAAAGAGCGGGGCCCCGTTGGAGCCGAAGAAGTGGGGATAGTCCTGAAGGTACCGGCGCAGGCGTTCGGTGTACAGGGCTGCCTGGCGGGCGGCCAGTTCGGGCACCCGCGGCGCCGCCATGAGGGTCCACAGGCACGGGTAAAGGTGCATGGCCCAGCCGGAGTAGTAGTCAAAGCGCTGCCCGTCGCCGTCGGTGTACCAGCCGTCGCCCACGTACCAATCCTCAATGCGCGCCAGGCCGTTGGTGATGTCCTCTTCGTGGAACGCCCGCCCCGTGGAGGCGATGAACTCCTGCACCATCACCTTGAACATGACCCAGTTGTTGTCCGGGATGGCCACGCCAACGGATCCGCCCAGCCAAGCGAGAACCTGGTCCTGCTCCCGGGTTTCCAGGGTGTCCCACAGCCAGTGCCGGCTCAGATGCAGCCCCAGAACCAGCGACGCCGCTTCCACCAATGCCTGCCGGGTCACGTTGATGCGTGGCCACGCTTCCCTGGAGTCCGGGTCAGTGCCGGCCAGCAGCCCCCTGCGGTAGAACTCGAGGTGGCCGTGCGGATCGGCCCCGGCTTCACCGGCAACCCTGAACGCGGCAAGCATGAACGTGCGGGCAAAGCCCTCCAAGCCGTCGGAAATCTCCCCCGAGATGCTGGCAACGCCCGGCAGGTTGATGAGGGCATGCTCTTGTGAGGCGAAGGGGCGCACGGCCTGCAGCTGCGCATCTGCGGCCGCAAGCCAGTGCTCCCGCGTGTAACCGGTGGTTGGGCTCAACACCCTGTTGTCCTCAGGCATGCCAATCATTGCTGCTCCTTTGCCGCATCAGGAAATTTGTCTCCCACTCTAACGGGAAAGGGCTTTCCGAGGGGAATTGTGAACGTCAGCCTTCCCTCCGGCGATCCAGCTGCAGGCGTACCAGGCGCAGGACGATTCCCACAGCAAACATGGCCAGACCGGCCCCCACCGACAGCGGCGGGAGCGTGGCAACCAGGACCACACATGCCAGGGCGCCGAGGACTTGCAGAAACTTGGGGTAGCGGCGGTCCCGGGCAGGCTGGGTGAACGCAGCAACATTGGCCACCAAGTAGTAGATGAGCACACCAAAGGAGGAAAAACCGATGGCACCGCGCAGGTCAGCCACCAGTATCACCGCGCAAATAACCGCTGCCAGCACCGCTTCGGCCCGGTGCGGGACCTTGTACCGGGGATGGATGGCGGAGAGCCAGTGCGGCAGATCGTGTTCGCGGGCCATGGCCAGGGTGGTCCGGCCCAGCCCGGCGATGAGCGCCAACAGGGCACCAAGGGCCGCCACTGCTGCGCCGATCCGCACAATGGGGCCGGCCCATGCCCCGGATCCCCGACCCACGGCGTCGGCCAGGGGTGTGGGTGTCCCGGCCACACCGTCGGGCCCCAGCACGGCAAGCAGCGTGACCGCGACGACGGCATAGACAACGGCTGTGATGGCCAAGGCAAGCCCGATGGCCCGCGGGATGGTGCGCCCGGGGTTGCGGACTTCCTCCCCCATGGTGGCTATTCTGGCGTAGCCGGCAAACGCGAAGAACAACAGCCCGGCGGACTGCAGGATCCCGTACCAGCCATTCCCCAG
>JBDTQM010000136.1:0-10194 GCA_039932175.1 Specibacter sp. | reverse complement strand
GCCGGCACCTTTGCCCTCATCACGCTGGACAACGGCCTGGACCACCGCCGCCCCAGCACACTGGGGCCAAACACATTGGTGGAGCTGGGCACAGTCCTCGAGGTGCAGCGTGGGCGTGCCGAACGGGGTGAAATTGTGGGCGTTGGCGTCACCGGCAAGCCGTACTTTCTGGCCGCCGGCGCAGATCTTTCGGCCGTCAAGAGCCTCAAGGACCGGGAGGCCGGCCTGTGGATGGCCCAGCTGGGCCACGACGTGTACTCAACACTCAATGAGCTGGGCGTCCCCAGCTTTGTGTTCATCAACGGACTGGCCCTGGGCGGCGGGCTGGAGATCGCGCTCAACGCCAACTACCGCACCGTCTCCACCGGCGCAGGTGCCCTGGCCCTGCCCGAAGCTTTCCTTGGCCTTGTTCCCGGCTGGGGAGGCGTGTACCTGCTGCCCCGTCTGATCGGACCGGCCAACGCCGTGACTGTCATGCTGGAGAACGCGCTCAGCAACAACCGCACCCTGAGCGGACCGGCTGCCTTCAAGCTCGGCATCGCCGACGCCTTGTTCGAGCCGGCCGACTTCCTGGAGCAGTCGCTGGCCTGGGCGGCCCGGGTTCTTTCAGGGGCGGACGTCAGCCGCCCCAACGCCGTCTCCGAGCCGCTGAGCGAGGAAAACAGCGCAGCCTGGGACGCCGCCGTCGAACGGGCCAAGACCTTCGTGGAGGCGAAAACCTCCAATGCAGCGCCCGCCCCGGCCCGCGTCATCGAACTGCTTGAGCAGGGCAAGCACTTCACCAAGGCGCAGTCCTTTGCCGCCGAGGATGAGGCGCTGGCCGATCTCATGCAAACGCCGCAGTTCCGTGACACCGTCTACGCGTTCCTCGATCTGGTCCAGAAGCGCGCCAAGCGGCCGGCCGGGGCGCCCGACCCCAAGCTGGCCCGCCCCGTGACCAAAGTGGGCGTGGTGGGTGCAGGCCTCATGGCCGGGCAGTTCGCGCTGCTCTTTGCCCGCCAGCTCAAGGTGCCCGTCGTCATGACGGACGTTGACCAGGCGCGCGTGGACAAGGGCGTGGGATACGTCCACGGCGAGGTGGACAAGCTCCTGGCCAAGGGCCGCCTGAGCCAGGACGCCGCCAACCGCACCAAGGCCCTGGTGACAGGCTCCGTGTCCAAGGAGGCGTTTGCCGACGCCGACTTCGTCATCGAGGCCGTGTTTGAGGAGCTCAACGTCAAGAAGTCGGTGTTTGCCGAGGTTGAGGCCATCGTATCGCCGGAGTGCATCCTCGCCACAAACACCTCCTCGCTGTCGGTGACGGCCATGGCGGCGGACTTGACGCATCCCGAGCGCCTGGTGGGCTTCCACTTCTTCAACCCGGTGGCGGTCATGCCGCTGCTGGAGATTGTCCGTGCCCCCAAGACTGACGACGCCGTGCTGGCCACTGCCTTTGCCACCGCCAAGGCGCTGCGCAAGACGGCCGTGCTGGTCAAGGATGCGGCGGCGTTTGTGGTGAACCGTGTGCTGCTGCGCCTCATGGCTGAAGTCTCCGCGGCCTTCGATGAGGGCACCGATCCCCACGTTGCCGACAACGCGCTGCGGCCCATGGGCCTGCCCATGACGCCGTTCACCCTGCTCGCCATGGTGGGCATCCCCGTGGCGCAGCACGTCACGGAGTCGCTGCACGCAGCCTTCGGCGACCGTTTCCACGTCTCGGCCAACCAGCAGGCACTGATCGACGCGGGCATCAAGGGGCTGTGGGAAACCGGACCGGACGGCAGCGTGTCCATCCCGGAGCACACCCTGGCGCTGCTGAGCTTTGGCAACTCTCCGTCAACGGCGCAGGAGCTGCTGCTCAAGACTCAGGACGCCTTGGCCCAGGAGATCGGGCTGATGCTGGCAGAGGGCGTGGTCGCCGGCCCCGAAGACATCGATCTGTGCATGATTTTGGGTGCCGGCTGGCCCATGCACCTGGGCGGCATCACCCCCTACCTGGACCGGGTGGGCGCCTCGGAGCGGGTCAACGGAAAACCGTTCCACCCACGCGCCCAGGCCCCGGCGTCCGCCTCGTGAACGGGCAGTAGTTGTTGATGTTGAGCGCCAACATCAACAACTACTGCCCGGTGCGGGCGGGCGGTGCCGGGCGGGGTGCCGCGTTTGGCTTTCCCACGGCCGGAACTGGCAGAATGACTTCATGACTGTTGAACCGACCCTGACCCGACGCAACGCCCTCCGGGCCACCACAGCAGCCACCGGCGCAGCCTGCGCACTGGCCCTGGCGGGCTGCACCCCCAGCGGCCCCGCCGGACGACCCAGCCAGAGCACGGTCCCGGCCGAGATCCCCACCGGCGGAACCCCCTACCAGGTGGGAAAAATTTCCGAGCTTCCCGTGGGCGGCACGGTGGCCGGGGTTGCCAATGGTGTTGAGGTGATGCTGTTCCGCCCCGATGAAACCACTGTGCTGGCCTACACCGACATTTGCACGCACGCGGGCTGCCAAATTGCGCCCAACGGGACCGGCTTCAAATGCCCCTGCCACGGCTCGGTGTTCAAGGGGGCCGACGGCACAGTGGAGGCCGGCCCGGCGAAGGCCTCCCTGCCACGCTTTGGCGCAGCGATCGACGGCGAATGGATCACCGTCAGTGTCTGAGCCCCTGCCGTCCGCGGCGCGGTCCTCAACGTCCCTCCAAGGCACCGTGCACATCCGGACAGTGCGTGACGGCGACGCCGTCGCCCTGGCGGCGGCCCTGACCCGGCACCGCGACTACCTGCAGCCCTGGGAGCCGCTGCGGCCGGAATCCTTCTTCACAGTTGAGGGCCAGCGGACGGTGATCGCGGACGCCAAGGCCGCCATGGCAGCCGGGCGCGGTCTTTTCTGGGTGCTGTGCGACGGGCCCCGCGTGGTGGGCCGGATGTCGCTCACCGACATGGTGCGCGGGGCCTTCCAAAACGGACATCTGGGTTACTGGATCGCGCAGGACCACCAGGGCCGGGGCTTGGCCACCGCTGCCACCGGCTTCGCCTGCACGGCGGCTGCGGAGTGGGGCCTGCACAGGGTCCAAGCGGCCACCCTGCTTCACAATGCTGCGTCCCGGACGGTCCTGGTCCGCAGCGGTTTCACCACGATCGGCACGGCGGAAAACTATCTCAAGATCAACGGCGGCTGGCAGGACCATGTGCTGTTCCAAAAGATCCTGACCCCGTAACCCACCGGTCGCGCGACTCCCGTGCCCGGCGCCGGCGGTGCACCACGGCAAAAGTGCAGCATCGTCGGATCCGGCACAGCTTGAGTCGGCTGGCTAGAAAAGGGCCACCTTGGGGGTCCGCGGGAAGATCAGATCCAGTTCGGCCAGGTCTTCAGCTGTCGGCTTCCAACCCGCCGCTTCGGCATTCTGGCTGACCTGTTCGGGCTTGGTGGCACCGGCGATGACGCTGGCCACCGACGGTTGTGCCGCAAGCCAGGAGAACGCCACCTGAACTTCGGTGAGGCCGCGGGCCGCCGCGAAGGCGCCGAACGCGGTGAACTGATCCTGGTCGGCGGCCTGGACCAGGTGCTGACGGGTGTGGGAGAGCCGGCTGCCCGCAGGCACTGCGCCACCGCTGTACTTGCCGGTCAGCAGGCCATTCGCGAGCGGGAAGTACGGCATGACGCCCAGCCCGTACGCTTCAGCGGCCGGCGTCACTTCCTGCTCGGCCCGGCGGTCCAGCAGGTTGTAGTGGTTTTGGCTGGCAACGAACCGTTCGGTGCCCAGCGCCCGTGCCGTATATTCGGCGTCGGCAATCTGCCACCCGGCCAGATTTGAATGCCCAATGTAGCGGACCTTGCCGGCGTGGAGCAGGTCATCCAGCGCCGAGAGCGTCTCCGCCATCGGGGTGTGCCCGTCGGGGGTGTGGTAGTAAAAGAGGTCCAAATACTCGGTGTTCAGCCGGCGCAGGGAGGCCTCCACGGACTGGCGGATGTACTTGCGGGAGCCGCGCCGCCCCCAATCCACGCCATTGGCGCCCTGGGCATCCATGCCGAATTTCGTGGCCACAATGATGTCGCCGCGGTGCGCGCCGAGCGCCTTGCCAAGGATGGTTTCGCTCAGGCCCGGCGTCATGCCATACACGTCCGCCACGTCAAAGTGCGTGATGCCTGCCTCCAGTGCGGCATGCACGACGGCGTCACTGCCCTCCTGCGTTTGTGTCACCGTCCCGCTGCGGCCCAGGTTGTTGCACCCCAGGCCCACAGTGGAAACGGTCAGTCCGGAACGGCCTACTTGTCGGTATTCAATCATGGTTCAACAATAGCCAGTCCAGGCCACACTCAGGCAACCCGCCCCCTCCCGCCCACCACAACGCTCTCGCAGCAATGGCGTGTTTTTTCGGAACGCTCTCGCAGCAAGGTGCGAGAGCGTTCCGAAAAAAGTGACCATTGCTGCGAGAGCGTCGGGAGGTGGTGCGTGGGAGGCAGGGTGCGGTGCGGTGCTTAGAGACTGAAGGCCGTGCTGCCGCTGGTGCTGTGCTTGGCGCGCAGCTCGTCAAGCTGGTCGGCCGGCGCAACGGCAACGCTCAACTTGGTGAAGTCGAGCTTTTCCTCGCGAATGCACACCTTGATGTTCGCCACGGCGCGGGCCGGATCCGGCGCCAGGATGTACACGTTGAGCTTGCCCGTGCTGTGCGGGCCCTTGGTGAATTCAACCTTCTCCACGATTCCGCTGCCCCGCCATGCCAAATGCGCCGTCAGGGCTGCCTTGGCGCTGGCTGCCAACGTCTTGTCCCTGTCGGTGACCCTGTCGCTCTTCAAGGCAATCTGGGCCACCACGGTGAACTGTTCTTGCCGGCCGAGCACGGCATAGCCGTCCGCTGCGCACTGCTCAGCAAAGGCTTCCAGCATGCCGCGGGCTTCTTCCAGGGAGGATGCGGTGGCATCCTTGGAGGTGCTTTGATGCCCCACGGCGCCGTGGTTGACCACAAAGAAGATCTCCGCGGGCCCGGCAGGGACGGCGTCGCCGTCGTCCTCCGCCGGCATTCCGGCATCAATCCAGGCTTCGCGGAACGTCCAGGCCCCGGCGTCGTCCTTCTTGTACATGCGCACAATGTTGGGATCCACACCATTTGATTCCGCAGAATCGGTGCTGTCTTGTACTTCGGTGCTGCTCATGGCAGTGTCCTTCCTAGCGTGAACCAGGCCGTGTCCCGGCCCTCAAAAGGTGCCTGACGGGCCGCGACGGCCTCCATCAGGGCATCCGCTGCTCGTTCCATGCGGGTGCACAGTTCGGGCGGATAATTCATGGTGCTGCTGTGGTGGGCAAACTCGTCTTCATCATCAACATAGAGGCCACTTGACTTGGTCCGCACAACATCCAAATCCATGTCGATCATGTGAAATTCAATGACAGCCGGACGGATGCGACGCCAGGACAGGTCGGTGGCCAGGTCTATGTAAAGTTCGACGCCGGATGGGTGGCTTTGATCGTAAAACGTCGCCACCCAATCGCCCTCGTGGGGAATCAAGAGCACGGCATCGGATTCCGCGTAGAAGGCGGCACCGGGCCGGGACACAAATTCGCCCGTTCCCTGGAATACCCAGTGGCCGGCGTCGTCGGAGCCCAGGTAACGCCCGGGCACCACCCAGTGGGCCGTGCCGTCGTACTTGCGGTTGCGGGCCACGACCAGATCCCCGGCCTGGGGCATCCCCGTGGACTGCGTGTCAGGAATTGCCGTCACAGGATTGGCATCTGACCTGTGCGGGGCGCCGGATGTCCGGGCAGGGGGCGGGCAAACGGCACCTTGGTGCCCAACACCTGCTCCACCACGTCCTGCGCCACGCGCTGGGCGGTCAGGCCCACGCGCTCCAGCACCTGCGAACGGGAACCGTGGGCCAGGAACTCCACCGGCAGGCCCACTTCGTTCAGTGCCGTGTCAATCCCCGCTGACCGCAGTTCCTGCCGGATGCGCGAGCCCACTCCCCCGGCCCGCACTCCGTCCTCAATGACTATGACTATCCTGTGCTGCGAGGCGAGTTGCACGATGGAGCGCGGCACGGGCATCACCCAGCGCGGGTCAACCACCGTGGAGCTGATGCCCTGGCGGTCAATGCGCGCGGCAACATCGAGCGCCAGTTCGCTCATGGCCCCAACGCTGACGATCAGCACGTCCGTCTGCGGGTCGCTGCCGGCCCCGGGCATGTCGTGGTGCGTGCGGGCCAGGACGTCGACGCCGTCGTACAGGCGCTCGAGCGCAACAATCTCCGGACCCACAGTGCCCTTGGAATACCTGACCACGCTGGGCGCATCGGAAATTACCACGGCCTCGCGCAGTTCCTCGCGCAGGCGTACGGCATCGCGCGGGGCGGCCAGGTGCAGGCCGGGCACAATTTGCAGCATGGACAAATCCCACATGCCGTGGTGGCTGGGACCGTCGGGTCCTGTGACACCGGCCCTGTCCAGCACAATTGTCACCCCCGCCTTGTGCAGGGCCACGTCCATCAGCAGCTGGTCGAATGCCCTGTTCAGGAATGTGGCGTAAATGGCCACCACCGGGTGCAGGCCGCCAAAGGCCATGCCGGCAGCCATGGTCACGGCGTGCTGCTCGGCAATGCCCACGTCAATGACCCGGTCGGGGAACTTTTGTGCGAACTTGGCCAGACCAACAGGTATCAGCATGGCACCGGTAACAGCCACAATGTCGGGGCGTTCCTCGGCGATCTTGGCGATCTCCTCGCCAAACACACCCGTCCAGGACTTGCCGCTGGGCTCCCCCACGGAAACACCCGTTTCGGGGTTGATGACCCCCACGGCATGGAACTGGTCGTCCTGGTGCGCCCGGGCCGGGGCGTAACCGCGGCCCTTTTCAGTAAAGGCGTGCACAATGACCGGTCCGCCGTAGTTCTTCGCCAGCAGCAGGGCCGATTCCATGGCCTTCTCGTCGTGGCCGTCAACCGGGCCCACATACTTCATGCCAAGGTCGTCGAACAGGCCCTGCGGAGCCCACCAATCCTTCACGCCCTTTTTGGCGGCGTGCAGGCTCTTGTAGACAAACTGGCCGGCGGCGTTGCCGTCCTGCAGGCGCTTCTTGCCCCACGACATGGAGGCTTCGTACTTTTTGTGGGTGCGCACATGGTCGATGGCCGGGCGCAGGGAGGCCAGGTACTCGGCCACGCCGCCCACGGTGGGCGCGTAGGAGCGGCCGTTGTCGTTGACAACAATCACCACGCGGCGGTCCTTGTCGGCGGCAATATTGTTCAGGGCTTCCCAGGTCATGCCG
The DNA here is from genome assembly GCA_039932175.1 of Specibacter sp. GTDB lineage: Bacteria > Actinomycetota > Actinomycetes > Actinomycetales > Micrococcaceae > Specibacter. Next base: position 2,964 of record JBDTQM010000136.1, on the reverse strand, counting down.
CCGGTCAATGCGCCGTCGCCAATGACTGCCACGACGTAGCGGTCACCTTCTCCCGTGAGCTGGCGGGCCCGGGATATTCCATCCGCCCAGGAAATCGAGGAGGATGCGTGTGAACTTTCCACAATGTCGTGTTCGGATTCGGCCCGCTCGGGGTAGCCGGAGAGTCCGCCCTGCTGGCGCAGGGTCGAGAAGTCCTGGCGTCCGGTGACAAGTTTGTGGACGTAGGACTGGTGCCCGGTGTCAAAGATGATGCTGTCGCGCGGGGAATCGAAAACCCGGTGGATGGCAAGGGTCAGTTCCACAACGCCAAGATTCGGGCCAAGATGGCCGCCCGTCTGGGAAACGTTGGTAATCAGGAAATCCCTGACCTCCTGGGCTAAGGTCTCCATCTGGCTCGGGCTGAGCTTGCTGAGATCGCGCGGATGCGTGATGGTTTCTAAAAGTCCCATTGGTACCTCCCGGGGTCCACTATCAACGTCTAACAATATCGTGTCCAACGGCCATGACTGAGCGTATCGCCTGGTTTCGGTGGCACAAAGCACATTAAACGCAAGCAAGGGCGGACATCCGGTTTCCCGGACGCCCGCCCTTGCGGAGCGTGATTCACACGATGAGCGTGCTAGCTCGCTGCGGAGATCTGACGCAGTACGTACTGCAGGATGCCGCCGTTGCGGTAGTAATCGGCTTCACCGGGGGTGTCGATGCGCAGCACGGCGTCAAAGCTGACGGTGGTGCCGTCTTCTGCAACGGCCGAAACCTTCAGCGTCTTCGGCGTGGTGCCGTTGTTCAGCTCGGTGACGCCTTCAACGGAGAACGTTTCCGTACCCGTCAGACCCAGGGAGGCAGCGTTCACGCCGGCCGGGTACTGCAGGGGAAGCACGCCCATGCCGATGAGGTTGGAGCGGTGGATGCGCTCGTAGCTCTCGGCAACAACAGCCTTTACACCCAACAGGGCGGTACCCTTGGCAGCCCAGTCACGTGAGGAGCCTGAACCGTATTCCTTGCCAGCCAGAACAACCAGCGGGGTGCCGGCGGCCTGGTAGTTGACCGAAGCGTCGTAGATGTACGCCTGCGGGCCATCGGCCTGGGTGAAGTCGCGGGTGAAGCCACCCTCAACGTTGTCCAGGATCTGGTTGCGGATGCGGATGTTCGCGAAGGTTCCGCGAATCATGACCTCGTGGTTTCCACGGCGTGAACCGTAGGAGTTGAAGTCCTTGCGCTCCACACCGTTGGCCAGCAGGTACTGGCCTGCCGGGGTCTCGGACTTGAACGAACCGGCGGGACTGATGTGGTCGGTGGTGACCGAATCGCCCAGCTTGAGCAGAACGCGTGCACCGGCGATGTCAGATACGGGATCGGCTTCGGCCTTCATGCCCTCAAAGTACGGGGGCTTGCGGACGTACGTGGACTTCGGATCCCATTCAAAGGTGTTGCCTTCGGGGGTCTCCAGGGACTTCCAGCGATCGTCACCGTCAAAGATGGTGGCGTAGGAGTTGGTAAACATCTCCCGGTCAATGGAGGCGTCCATGACTTCCTGGACCTCAACAGCGTCGGGCCAGATGTCCGCCAGGAAGACATCGTTGCCGTCGGCGTCCTGGCCCAGGGCGTCAGCTTCAAAGTCGAAGTCCATGGTACCGGCCAGGGCGTACGCGATGACCAACGGCGGTGAGGCCAGGTAGTTCATCTTCACGTCCGGGTTGATGCGGCCTTCGAAGTTGCGGTTGCCGGAGAGAACGGCTGTCACGGACAGGTCGTTTTCTGCGATGGCTGCGGAGATTTCGGTGTCCAGCGGGCCGGAGTTGCCGATGCAGGTGGCGCAACCGTAGCCCACGGTGTAGAAGCCCAGCTTCTCCAGGAACGGAACAAGTCCTGACTTCTCGTAGTAGTCGGTGACAACCTTGGAACCGGGGGCAACGGAGGTCTTGACCCACGGCTTGGAGGACAAACCCTTGTTGACGGCGTTGCGGGCCAGAACGGCAGCAGCAAGCATCACTGAAGGGTTGGAGGTGTTGGTGCACGAGGTGATCGAGGCGATGGAAACCGCGCCGTGATCGAGCTCGAACTCAACACCGGACTCGTTCTTCACATGGATCGGTGCCGACTGGCGGCCGTTGGCACCGGCGGCGGCGGATGCCAGTACGCGCTCGGTGTCGTGGGTGTGGTTGTCGGCGTGCGTGAAGGACGGGGCGTCGGAGGCCGGGAAGGATTCTTCCAGGGACTCGTCAACCGTGTTGCCGTCGGCGTTTGCATCCGCAGCAACGTAGTTGTTCAGGTCCGAGCGGAACTGGCCCTTTGCGTTGGTCAGCTCGATGCGGTCCTGGGGACGCTTGGGGCCGGAGATGGAGGGAACCACCGTTGAAAGGTCCAGTTCCAGGTACTCGGAGAACTTGATCTCAACGGAAGGATCGTGCCACAGGCCCTGCTCCTTGGCGTACGCCTCAACCAGTGCCAGCTGCTCTTCGCTGCGGCCGGTCAGGCGCAGGTAGTCAACGGTGACGCTGTCGATCGGGAACATGGCAGCCGTGGAACCGAATTCCGGGCTCATGTTGCCGATGGTGGCGCGGTTTGCCAACGGCACGGCTGCAACGCCTTCGCCGTAGAATTCCACGAACTTGCCAACCACGCCGTGCTTGCGCAGCTGCTCGGTGATGGTCAAAACAACGTCCGTTGCCGTGGCGCCGGCCGGGATGGAACCGGTCAGCTTGAAACCAACAACGCGCGGGATCAGCATGGAGACAGGCTGGCCCAGCATGGCTGCCTCGGCCTCGATGCCGCCAACACCCCAACCCAGAACACCCAGGCCGTTGACCATGGTGGTGTGGGAGTCGGTGCCGACCAGCGTGTCCGGGTAGGCGCGCAGAACGCCGTCGACCGTGCGGGTCATGACGGTGCGGGCCAGGTACTCGATGTTGACCTGGTGCACAATGCCCATGCCCGGGGGAACAACCTTGAAGTCTTCAAAGG
>JBDTQM010000135.1:0-10332 GCA_039932175.1 Specibacter sp. | reverse complement strand
AGCTTCATGCCGCCCACGCGTTCCGGCGCGCCGTTCTCATCCATGTTGATGTGCGCTGTTGAGGCGCACACCACGGCGCCCCACCGCGGCAGGAGCGACTGCAGCGCCAGCACGTTGGCGCCGGTGCCGTTGAAGACAGGGAACACCTCAACGTCGCGGCCAAAGAGCGCACCCATCTCCCGGCGCAGCGCGGTGGTGTAGTCGTCCTCGCCGTAGGCCACCTGGTGCCCGCCGTTGGCCGCGGCAACGGCAGCCAAGACCTCCGGGTGGATGCCCGAATAGTTGTCGGAGGCGAAGCTGGTGACGGCGGGGTCGTGGAGCTGGGTGGAGTCGGGGTTCACAAAGGCCTTCTTTATCTGAGGATGATGCGCGCGCCGTTAAGCCCGCTGGCGTCGGTGGAAAACAGCTCCGCCACAGTGCGGCCCAGCAGGGCCACGTCGGTGAAGCCGGGAAATGTGCGTTCGGGGGAGCGGGCGCGCATGGTGTCATCCACCAGGGCCTTCACCACAAGGACGACGGCGGCACTGGAGTTTGGTGTGCCGCCCGCCTGTGCCTGTGCCGACTTAGCCAGTGCCGGCCGTGCCTGTGCCGGCCCGGGCTGTGCCGAATCGGCCTTGGCAGCCTCAGCCGCGAAGCCCTGGGCCACGGCCTGCACCCACGTTTCGGCGGCCGCCTTGATGGCGGCGTAGTTGGCGTTGCCGGCCGTGGGCGCCGTAACGGAAGTGGAGGAGACGATGGCCAGCCGGCCCACGGGGGAGGCGGCCAGGTCGGCGAAGAACGCCTTGGAGGTGTTGCGCAGGGTGCCCAGCACGGAGGTGTGCAGGAAGTCCCAGTCCGCATCACTTTGCGCGGCAAGATCAGCCCCGCCGCGCCACCCGCCCACCAGGTGGATGAGTCCGTCAACCGGCCCAAAGTCAGCGCGCACACCGGCGACCAGCTCAGCCACCGCCGCCGGATCCGCCAGGTCGCACACGAAGGGGACGGCGCCGTCGGCCAGTTGGGCGGCGGCACTGATGCGTCCGGCGTCGGATCCTACCGTGAGCACGCGCATGCCTGCGCCGCGCAGCTCGCGGGCCACGGCAATGCCGGCGTTGCTGCTGCCGCCGGCAATGAGCACCAGGGGAGTTGTCATGGTTCCTAGAGTACCCACTTAGGCAGCACTGGCACCTGTCATGCCGGAGGTGGATTCAATGACGGCGGCCATTTTCTTGTTCAGGGCCTCGTAAAACATGGACAGCGGGAATTCGTCATCCATGACCTGGTCGGTGATTTCACGCAGCGGCGCGGCCAGCGGCAGGGCATCGGGTCCCTTGGCCCAGGTGGAGGCCGGATTGGGTGTCAGGGTGGCTGCCACCAGCTGGTAGGCGGCCAGCCAATGGGCCAGCTTGGGACGGTCGATCGAGCGCCAGTACAGGTCCTCAATCTCATGCCCCAGCGCAATCACCACCTCCGGGACCTGGTCCCAGTCAATGGTCAGCCTGGTGTCCGTCCAGTGCAGCACGTGGTGCTGGTGCAGCCAGGCAAAGAGCAGCTGTCCGCCCAGGCCGTCGTAGTTGCGCACGCGGGAACCGGTGATGGCAAAGCGGAAGATCCGGTCAAAAATCACCGCGTACTGGACCAGCTTGGCATGCTTGCGGGCTTCGGGGGACGCCGTTTCATTGTGCTCGATGGCCACAGATTCCCGGTACGCGGTCAGGTCGCAGCGCAGCTCCTCCAGCGAGTACAGGAAGTACGGCATGCGCTGCTTGATCATGAACGGGTCGAAGGGCAGGTCGCCGCGCATGTGGGTCCTGTCATGGATCAAGTCCCACATGACAAACGCTTCCTGCGTGAGTTCCTGCTTGTCCAGGAGCTCGCGCGCGTCGGCCGGCAAATCCAGCCGGGTGACCTTGGCGGCTTCGCGCACCACGCGGCGGAAACGGGCGGCCTCGCGGTCCTGGAAGATGGCGCCCCAGGTGAACGTGGGCGTCTCCCGCACGGCCACGCTCTCCGGGAACAACACGGCGGAATTGCTGTCGTAGCCGGGGGTGAAATCAATGAAGCGCAGCGGAACAAACAGCTTGTTGGAGTAGCTGCCGGCCTCCAGCTCGCCAATGAACTCAGGCCAGATGACCTCCACCAGGACGGCCTCCACCAGACGGGACGTTGAACCGTTTTGGGTGTACATGGGGAACACCACCAGGTGGCCCAGGCCGTTGATCCGGTGTTCCTGCGGGTTGAAGGCCAGCAGCGAGTCAAGGAAGTCGGGGACGCCCAAGCCCTGCCCAACCCACTTGGAGAAGTCCTGGATCAACAGGTGCAGGTATTCGCCGTCGTGGGGGAAATGCTTCGCCAAGTCATCGATGGAAACCGTGATGGTTTCGATCAAGGACTTGGCCGCACCATGATCCATGGGCTCCGGCACGGAGCCGTCCCTGGCCTGCAGCAGCGCCAGCCGGGTGGCGGCATTTTTCAGGTCCAGCCAGGCTGGGTCCGCTGCCAGTGTGCCGTAGTCAAATGCCGTGGCGGCATCCGCTGTTGCCATGGAGGAATTCATGGATTTTTTCCTTACTGCTCTGCGTTCAGGTCTTTTCCCGAGCGTAGCAACTGAACAGTAAATCTAATGTGAAAATGCCTCGAGCATAAGAAACTATCGCGCTCAGCTGTTTTTAGGTGCTTCTGGCGACAGCACCAACGGACCCTCACGCAATTTCAGGCTCACCGAGTTGATGCAGAAACGCTGATCCGTGGGTGTGTCGTAGCCTTCACCCTCAAAGAGGTGGCCCAGGTGCGAATCGCACGCCATGCACCGCACCTCAACGCGCTTCATCCCCAAGGTGGTGTCATGCAGGTAACGCACGGTGCCTTCTGCCAGCGGTGCAAAGAAGGCCGGCCAGCCGCAATGTGCGGAAAACTTTTCCTTGGAGGTGAACAGCTCGGCGCCACAGGCACGGCACTCGTAAACGCCTTCCTGGGTGGAATCCCAGTACTCGCCGGTGTACGGCCTTTCGGTTCCGGCCTGGCGCAACACCTGATACTCCGCCGGAGTCAGTTCCTTGCGCCATTCCTGGTCTGTTTTTACTACTGCCGAATTTTCAGAGGTTGTCATAATCTTTTCAACGCTCAGGAGTCGCCAATAAATCCCGAACCCGAGTACAAATGCAAAACCGGCAGGCCGAGCTTGCGTTGCGCCTGATTCGCCCAGTCCCGCCTGAAAGTATCGGCCACGGCATGGGGCCGGGTCACCACAACTGCCTGCCGGGCACCGGTCTCGGTGACCTTGGCAACCAGGGAGGCAACGGCGTCGCCCTCGGCAACACTGCCGCTGAACTTGGCGCCGGAGGCTTCGAGCACCGCCAAGGACGCGGCCAGGGCTTCATTGGCCTCGGCACGCACGGTGTCGGCGTCGGGCTTCTCCCGGAGCTCGCGCAAAGCGCCCGGCAAATCCAGCATGGTCAGCTGGTCGATGACATCCACAAACAAATTCCGTTTTGTGTCGGCCGGCACCAGCAACACCAGTTCAACGTCGTCGTCCGGGCCGTACAAATCAGTAATGTTGGCCACGTCCACGGCAGTTAGCGGTTCTTCGGTCAGGATGATGATCGTATCGCTCATGGCACCAGCTTAGGCTTCCGCGGACTATAAACAATGCCACCCGGGCAAGTTGTGCGAAGAAAGTTACGGACGGCTCCGGTGCGCCACTCGACGCGCCCCTCAGCGGTGGGCACAATGGTCATATGGCAACCTCGGTGCAGCAGTCCAACAAATGGCTTAAATGGGGTGCCCTGGGTGCCGGAGCGGCGGCAGTTGGTGCCGCCGTGGTGGTCACAGCCACCTCGGGGCTCGCGGCGTACTTTGCCCGCAAGGTGGTGACACCCGAGAAGCAGCGTCTTGCCGACATCGCCATTTTGGCTGTCATTGCCAAGGGCCCACAACAACAGGTGGTCCTTGAGGCGACCGCGGACACCATCGTCGAGGGAACGTACGGGCTGTACTTCAACGACAGCACGGCCCATGCCATCGTGGGCCCGATCATCTCCTATGTGCCGCGGGAAGGCAGTGTCACCCGCGAGGTCATCGCCGTCTACGGCGGCGACCTGCGCACGGCCACGGCCGGCTGGTGGTCCGGCAATCTTTACTCCCATCCCGAGCAGATGGACCTGGCCTACGAGGATGTCACCCTCGACTTGCCGGTTGGCCAGGCGCCGGCCTGGCTGACCCCGGCCCTGAATCCCGGTCCCACCTGGGCCATCATGGTCCATGGCCGCGGCGCCACCCGCAACGAGGGTTTGCGCGCCGTCCCCACGGCGCACCGGCTGGGCATGAATTCGCTGCTGATCTCCTACAGGAACGACGGCGACGCTCCCGCAACGCCCGATGGCCGGTACGGCCTGGGCATCACCGAATGGCAGGACGTCGAGGTGGCCATTGACTTTGCCGTTTCGCGCGGCGCCAAGGACGTGGTCTTGTTCGGGAATTCCATGGGCGGGGCCATCAGTTTGCAAACCGCCGACCAGGCCCGCAACCGCAAGCATGTGCTGGCCATGGTGCTGGATGCTCCGGTGATCAGCTGGGTCAACGTTCTTGCCCACCAGGCCCAGATGAACAGGATCCCGGACTACATTGGCCGCTACGGCCAGCTCATGCTCAGTCATCCCCTGGGCAGGCGCATCACGGGTTTGGCGGCGCCGGTGGACTTCAAGAGCATGGACTGGGTGGCCCGGGCCATTGAGCTGCGGACGCCATCGTTGATCCTGCACAGCATTGACGACGACTTTGTCCCCTATGAGCCCACCGCCGAACTGGCCCGGCGCAACCCCGAGATGGTCACCTTTGAGCCGTTCAGCAAGGCCCGGCACACCAAGGAATGGAATGTGGACCCGCAGCGGTGGGAGAGCGCCGTGGAAACGTGGCTGCGCCCGCGCCTGGGCAGGTACGGGCTGCCGCGGGAGTAGCGCCGGGTGCCCGGGCCGCCGTGCTGCCTAGGCGGGGTGGCCTATTTTTGCTGTGGTCGCCTTGGTCAGGCTGATGAGGTCGGCGGGGGAGAGTTCGACGTCGAATCCCCTCCGGCCGCCGGAGACGTAGATGGTCTCGCAGGCCAACGCCGACTCATCCACAACCGTGGGAGACTGCTGGCGCTGGCCCAGGGGTGAAATGCCGCCCAGCACGTAGCCGGTGCGGCGTTGGGCTGCGGCGGGATCGGCCATGACGGCCTTCTTGTGGCCAACGGCCTGGGCCAGGGCCAGGGCCTTCAGGTCCAGCATCTTGTTGACGGGGACAATGGCCACCGTCAAGGTGCCGGCCACGTCCGCCATGAGCGTCTTGAAGACCCGTTCGGGGGAAACACCCAAAACATCGGCCGCCTCCATGCCGTAACCGGTATTGGCGGGATCGTGGGCATAACTGTGGGCGGTGAACTGCACTCCGGCAGCGGTGAGGGCAACGGTTGCTGGAGTTCCTGCACCGGCGGCAGCTGTCTTCTTTGCCATGGACCAATTATGTCAGCGCACCGCCGGTCCCCGGAAACGGCCACGGGAAAATCGGACCACGGGAAACCACGCAACAAAAATGCCCCGCAGTGTCTCCGCCATTCGGGGGGAGACACTGCGGGGCATTGTTATTGGAGCTGGGGTGATCCGGCTGCCCGCCCAGCCAGGTTGTCCGGTTAGGCTGCGGGACGAACGCCGGCAATGATCTTGCGCTTGACGCGTCCCAGCATGGCGGACATGCCGCGCATGCGCAGGGGGGAGATGGCCCGCGTCAGGCCCAATTGCTCGGGCATGTCATCGGGCACGGCCAGGATCTGCGCTGCGGTCAAACCGTCCAGGCCCTCAAAGAGCACCGAGGCAAAGCCGCGTGTTGTGGGTGCCTCGGGGGGTGCCTTGAAGAAGAGCCGGATGACTTCGCCCTTGTCAGTCTGTTCGGACTCAACAGTCAGGAACAAGGGCGACTGGCATTCCATCACCTGTTCGAGCAACTCGGGGTGATTTGTTAAACGTTCCGGCAAGTCGGGCAGTGACCGGGAGAATTCCAGCAGCAGCGTCAAACGATCGCGCTCCTCAAGTTCCTGGAAATCAGTGACGATCTCGGCCAGGGCCGGCGGAAGTGCTTGTGAAGTAGTCATTGCTTAAATCGTACGGTTCTTTCTGCTTGCCTGGTAACTTTTGGGAAAAGCCGGGGATCAGTTGTTGTTGGGCAGTTCGCCGCGGTCGGTGCCAATGGCGATGGGAACACGAACGGCGTTGCCCCACTCGGTCCAGGAACCGTCGTAGTTGCGCACCGTCTCAAAGCCCAGCAGGTACTTCAAGGCGAACCAGGTGTGGCTGGATCGCTCGCCGATGCGGCAGTAAGCCACAACGTCGTCGCCGGGAACCAAACCGGCCTCATCCAGGTACAGGGCCTCGAGTTCTTCGCGGGAGCGGTACGTGCCGTCTTCGGCGGCGGCGCGGGCCCACGGGATGGATGCGGCGGTGGGGATGTGGCCGCCCCGCAGCGTGCCTTCCTGGGGGTAGGCGGGCATGTGGGTGCGTTCGCCGGTGTACTCCTCGGTGGAGCGGACATCAATGAGCGGCTTGCCCAGATGGGCCAGCACGTCGTCCTTGTAGGCACGGATGGGGGCGTCGTTGCGCTCCACCACCGGGTAGCCGGCGGAGGGAATGGCGGGTGTGGCCTCGGTGGTCAGTTCGCGGCCCTCGGCAATCCACTTGTCGCGGCCGCCGTCGAGCAGGCGAACGTCTTCATGGCCGAACAGGGTGAACACCCACAGCGCGTAGGCGGCCCACCAGTTGGACTTGTCGCCGTAAACAACCACTGTGGTGTCGCGCGAGATGCCCTTGGCCGTGGCGAGCAACGCAAAAGCCGCGCCGTCAATGTAGTCCCTTGTGACGTCGTCGTTCAGGTCGGTGTGCCAGTCAATCTTGACCGAGCCGGGAATGTGCCCGGTCTCGTACAGCAGCACGTCCTCGTCGGACTCCACCACCACCAAGCCGCCGTCGGCCGCGGCACCCTTGGCCAGCGCCTCCGCGAGCCACTGCGTGGAAACCAGGCGCTCCGGGTGGGCGTAGGCTGCGAACTTCTCATTTGTTTCAACTGCAACAGGCATGATGCCCCTTCGTATTAACTGCTCCGACCAGCGCCACCCCAAGGAATGTCTTTGGGCATCCGTGGCCGTCGTGTGCAGATTGGTGTCCCGCCGCGAATTGTTGGCACGGCAGCTATTCCTGACTATCAGCTTAACCAGCTGGGGCGCCCTTTACTTCCCGGGCGTTAACGCAAGGCAATATGGCGTGGGTATTCTTGTATCCGTGAGCGCGGCGATGCGCCTGACGCGAACGCCTGAAAATACTTGATGATCGGAAACATCCTTGGTACACGTTGAGCAACTTTCCACCCGCCGCCCGGCAGTTTCGGTGGAGGAACTGTTGGCGGGATTCGTCCCCTCGCCGCGTTTTGGTGAGGTTTCCTTTGCCACCTACCGCCCGGATCCGACGCAGCCGTCCCAGGCGCAGGCCGTGACCATGCTGCAGGAATTCGCTGCCGGCGCCGTGCACAAGCCCGCCACCGGCCTGCGGAAGCTCTTCGGCGGCAAGTCCAAGGTCCCCGCCGGCCGGGCCGGGATCTACCTCGACGGCGGTTTTGGCGTGGGCAAGACCCACCTGCTGTCCTCCCTGTGGCACCAGGTGGAGGGCCCCAAGGCCATCGGCACCTTCGTGGAATACACCAACCTGGTGGGTGCCCTGTCCTTCCGCAAAACTGTGGAGGCGCTCAGTGCCTACAAGCTGGTGTGCATTGACGAATTTGAGCTGGATGATCCCGGAGACACAGTCCTGATGTCCCGTCTCATGCGTGAATTGGCCGACGCCGGTGTCAAGTTGGCTGCCACTTCCAACACCCTGCCGGGCTCGTTGGGCGACGGGCGCTTCGCGGCCGTTGACTTCCAGCGCGAGATCCAGGTGCTGGCGGACCAGTTTGAGATTCTGCACATCGACGGCGAGGACTTCCGCCACCGCGGCCTGCCGACCCCGCCGGAGCCCGTGGCCAACAGCGACCTGGATGGGCGCATGCGCCAGGACTTTGCCGGGCGGACTGTGGCTGTGGATGACTTTGGCACCCTGGTGGACCATCTGGCCGGTGTCCACCCCTCCAGATACCGGCAGATGCTTGAAGGCATCGACGCCGTTGTGTGGCGCAATGTGCACACCATCACCGAGCAGTCCGTTGCCCTGCGTTTTGTGGTGCTCGCGGACAGGCTCTACGACAAGGATGTGCCCATCCTGGCCAGCGGCGCACCGCTGGACCAGTTGTTCACTCCTGAGATGATGATTGGCGGCTACCAGAAGAAGTACTTCCGTGCAGTGTCACGATTGACGGCTCTGGCCCGTGAAGCCCAGGAACTGAGCGAGCCCGCGCCCGTCGGCTAATCTGCGCTCGGGTTAAAGGCGAAAGGCGCCGGTACCGTCTCACGACGGGACCGACGCCTTCTTGACGCTTTGATCAAGAGCGAAAGGTGAGTTACTTGGCTGCGCCGTCTACAAAGCCTGACGCTGCCTGCTGTGCTGAGTCGACCTGATCCTTGAACTTGTGACCAGTCTTCTCGTCGACAAAATCGCCGACCTTTTCAATGCCACCTTTGATGGCGTCTTCCTTGCCGGCGATCAATCCCTCGGCCTTGCCCTTGATATCGCCAAAAATAGACAATAGGCACCTCCCTTCGCTCCTGGGGTCTTTACGCCCCAACTTTCTCCAGCCTAGTGGCTCACATCATGTTGTCAACCAGAATTTTGCTGGGAATTCGCCGTATTTTTTGCTCCTCATGAAGTTGTGCCAGACTGGTCGACGCCAGATGGCACCCGGACGAGGTGCGCCGTACCCGGCCAGCGACAAGACGGCGTCTAGGAGAAAAAAGTCATGGCCTGGATTATCTTGATCGTCTCGGGAATGCTCGAAGCTGTATGGGCCACTGCCCTGGGCAAGAGCGAAGGTCTTAGCAAATTAGCCCCCAGCCTTGTGTTTGTGGTTGCCCTGATTGCCAGCATGGCCGGCCTGGCCTGGGCCATGCGCACCCTCCCCATCGGGACCTCGTACGCCGTCTGGGTGGGCATTGGCGCAACGCTGACAGTTGCCTACGCCATGATCACCGGCACGGAAGCCGCCTCACTGTTGAAAATCCTGCTGCTGCTGGGCCTGGTTGGCTGCATCGTGGGGCTCAAGCTGGCCCACTAAGCCCTGCTGCGGCCTGGAAACAGGCTCCGGGGGCCGTTGTGGTCATTCGCCCCCGGTGGACCAGCATCGAATGTCCGAAACAGCCCCCGCAGAAGTTCCGGTCACGCTGGAACGTCCAAGGACCACTGTTCCTTCGACGCTTTCGCCCGGCTCCATAAGCGCTGCAAACGTCTGATCTTCCGGGGGACGCCCGGCAGCGCGCGCATCGACACCATTCCAAGTGGTGCCAACGTCCTGAATAAACGCAATCACGCTGCCACCACTGTTCGCGCACAGCGCGTTGTACGGCGCGCATTCCCCGGGAGCAATGCGGCTGAGTGTGAAGGACCCCGCGACTGCCCCTGGGTGTCCAGTAGGTGTACAAGCTGGCCCACTAAGCCCTGCTGCGGCCTGGAAACAGGCTCCGGGGGCCGTTGTGGTCATTCGCGGCCGGTCCACCAGCATCGAATGTCTGCAACGGCCCCCGCAGCAGTTTTGGGCACGAAAAAGCCCCTCCGGCCGGCATTTCTGCTGGTCAGAGGGGCTTTTCCTTGGGTGGGCGATACTGGGTTCGAACCAGCGACCTCTCCGGTGTGAACGGAACGCGCTACCACTGCGCCAATCGCCCAAATATGAACGTCATGATCGCCGGGCGACACATGCGCGTTCCTGTGGTGCGTTCAAAACAATAGCTCAAACTTTCCCGTGCTCATAATCGCCGTCTTCGAACCGGCAGCGTCCTCCCTTGCCGGATCGTTGTCCGACTGCTGAGCTGGCACCCAAGGGGCGCCAAAGCACTGGGGGAGTGGCCGGCGTCGAGCATTAATGGGCGCAATGTGACGAGCGCCTCACGGCAAATTCCGGGCAGAAGGGCCAAAAAGGCGCCGAAATTGTCCAAGAATCACATGGCTGTAATTCGAATGAAGGGTCCGGAATCCGCGCCGTTTCAACGATCCTGACCGCCAGGGGGATCGGGTGGGCGGTGGCTGTCGTCGCCGATTTGGTGATTGGGAAAGGCCTCGGGTATTGTTTTTACCGCAGCAACACGGACTACCGAAGCGGAAACGCAAACGGGGGAAATTGATGCTCATGCGGTTGTAGCTCAGCTGGTAGAGCACCACCTTGCCAAGGTGGATGTCGCGAGTTCGAATC
>JBDTQM010000134.1:0-10358 GCA_039932175.1 Specibacter sp. | reverse complement strand
TGGGACGTGAAGTCCTCCATGGACGGTCCGTGGCCGTAGACGGGGGCATTGTCAAAGTAGGGCCGGAATTCCTTGACGGCGTCCTGGGAGTTGGGCCGGATGAAGAACTGCCCGCCCAGACCAACAATGGCCTGGTCGGCCTGGCCGTGGCCGTAGTGTTCGTAGCGTTCGCGGTACAGGCCAATGAGCTGCTGGTAGTGCTCCTTGGGCCAGAAAATGTTGTTGGCGAAGAATCCGTCACCATAGTAGGCGGCAATTTCGGCCACCTGCGGCGTGCGGATGGAGCCGTGCCACACAAAGGGGGCAACGCCGTCGAGCGGGCGGGGGGTGGCTGTGAAGCCGCGCAGGGGGGTGCGGAACTTGCCTTCCCAGTTCACCACTTCCTCATCCCACAGGCGGCGCAGCAGGGCGTAGTTTTCAACCGTCAGTTCAACGCTGTCCTGCTGGTTCTTGCCGAACCAGGGGTAGACGGGGCCCGTGTTTCCGCGGCCCAGCACCAGGTCCACTCGGCCCTCGGCGAGGTGCTGCAGGGTGGCAAAGTCCTCGGCGATCTTCACGGGATCGTTAGTGGTGATCAGCGTGGTGGTGGTGGAGAGGATGATCTTCTCGGTCTGCGCGGCAATGTAACCCAGGATGGTCGTGGGGGAGCTGGGGTAGAACGGTGGGTTGTGGTGCTCGCCCGTGGCAAAGACGTCCATCCCCACTTCTTCTGCGTGCTTGGCGATGGTGGTGATGGCCTTGAGGCGCTCATGCTCGGTGGGTGTGCGGCCCGTGGTGGGGTCCATGGTGACGTCGCCTACGCTGAATATGCCGAACTGCATGATGTGCTCCTTCGAATCCCCGGGATCACCAAGAGATATATGCGTTTGTATCTAATATACGACTCAACCCCTAGGGTCGTCAAAATGTTCCCGACTGCCGCCGCAGGCTCCCGGGCGCACAATTCCCGCGGATGTTACCGGCGGGTACTAGGATATTTTCAAGCGGCATGTAAGGCATGTCACACGCATCTGCGGAGGAAAGCAATGGCGTCATCGCGCACCGGCACGGCCGGGCGACCCATCCGGGCGACCCCCACGGCCACGGCCATCGTGGGTTTCCTGGTTTTGGTGGAATTGACCAGCGGCATCCTGCAGGGGTACTACACCCCGCTGCTGACGGACATTGCCCGCTTCCTGGGCATCCACGACGCCGATGTCAACTGGTTCGAGGCTGCACAGCTGATGGTCAGCGCCCTGGTGGTGCCGGTGCTGGCCAAATTGGGCGATATGATCGGGCATCGCAAGGTCCTGCTGATCTCCACGGCATTGACGGCCGCGGCCTCCTGGGGTGTGGCGTTTGCACCCAACTTTTGGATCTTCATCATCGCCTGGGCCCTGCAGGGTTTCTACGTGGTGTGGCTGCCGCTGGAAATCGCGCTCATCTACAGCCGCTCCCAGCGGCGTCCGGACGGCGCGGCGCTGACCCGAAAGTCAGCCGGCATCCTGGTGGCCGGACTTGAGGTTGGCGTGATTACCGGAGCCCTGGCTGGCGGCTTCCTCGGCGGCGCCTTCGCCGACAAGTTGTGGCTGGTGCTCATGATTCCGGCCATTGCCGTCACCCTGTGCTTCTTCGTGATCCTTTTTGGCGTGCCGGAATCCGAAAACCGCACGGGCGGCAAGCTGGACCTCATGGGGCTCACCCTGCTCTCCACGGGACTCTTGTTGATCACTGCGGGGCTGACGTTCATGCGCATCAACGGCCCCGGCACCTGGTGGGCGTGGGGCGCCGTCGTGCTTGGAATTGCGGCGCTGATTCCCTTCACCCGGTACGAGCTGGGCCACAAGGATCCCCTGATCGACATCCGGCTGCTGCGCCAGCCCAGCATGTGGCCCGTGCAGCTGACGGCGTTCCTGTTTGGCGTCTCGGTGCTGGGCGCGCAGGCACCGCTGTCCACCTTTGCCCGCACCAACCCCGACGATGTGGGCTACGGACTCGGCGCCAGCTCGGGGCTGGTCTCGATCTTGATTGGCGTGTACGTCCTGGGGCTGCTGGTGGGTGCGCTGATGTACCCGCTGGTGACCCGCTGGACCACGCCCAGAATCACCTTGATGGGCGCGGCTGCCCTGGTGGCCGTTGGCTATCTGCTGTTCCTGCCCTTCCACGGATCCATAACCCAGGTCCTGCTGAACATGGCCATCGCCGGGATTGGCAGCGGCGCCCTGGTGGCGGCCCTCCCCTCGGCGGCCGCGGCTGCGGCGCCGCTGACCCAGACAGGCATGGCCACCGGGCTCACCAATGCCACCAAGACCCTGGGCGGGGCCTTTGCCTCCTGCGTATTTGGTATTGCGCTTGCCGGGCAGGCACTCGGTTCGCTCACGGCCGGGGCCGGGAGCACGGCGGCACCGCTGGCCGGCTACATGCTGGTGTGGACCATTTGCGGTGTGACAGCCCTGGTGGCCGCCATGGCCCTGTACTTTGTGCCCAAACTGGCCTTCGGCCCCACCCTCCCGCACTAGGAAACCGGCTCCCCGAACCACAACTGCGGTTGCCCGGCTTGTATGCGGTTCAGAAACCGCCGACAAGCCGGGCAACCGCAGTTATGCTGACCGGCGACTTGTCTGCCGGTGAGTTAGTCGGCGGCTCGGCGGCCGCGGACCTTGGGAATGGCCCCGGTGGTCCAGTCTTGGAACCCGGCGCCGGCCTCCATCGGCGACACCGTGCCCGTGGAACCGGTGCCGGCCGCCGCACCAGTGGCGGGAACTGCCGGACCCGGTGTGTGGACCACCTTGAGCGCCTTGATAAGGTCGTGGCGTTCCCTGCGGCCCTCCACCAGGCGGTACAGCACCGGCACCAGAATCAGGGTCAGTGCGGTGGAGGAGATCAGGCCGCCAACCACCACTATGGCCAGGGGCTGCGAAATGAAGCCGCCGCCGCCCGTCACCCCCAAGGCCATGGGGGTGAGGGCAAAAATGGTGGCCAGCGCCGTCATGAGAATGGGGCGAAGACGCTGGCGTGCACCGTGTTCAATGGCGTCGGCCACGTTCATGGCGGGCCTGTCCCCGGATGGCTGCCGGTACTGGTTGATCAGGTCAATGAGCACAATGGCGTTCGTGACCACAATGCCCACCAGCATCAGCATGCCGATGAGGGAGGGCAGGCCCAGAGGCACCCGTGTGATGAGCAGCAAACTAATGGCGCCGGTGGCTGCGAAGGGGATGGAGACCAGCAGGATCAACGGCTGAATCAGGGACTTGAAGGTGGCCACCATGATGACATACACAATGGCGATGGCCGCCAGCATGGCCAGACCCAGCTGCGAGAATGACTCATTGAGCTGTGTTGCGGCACCGCCGATGCTGGCTGTGACACCCGGGGGCAGGGTGGTGGCATCGAGGCGCTTTTGCACCTCGGCGCTCAGGGAGCCCAGGGAATCACCCTCGGGCGCCACCGAAACCGTCGCCGTGCGCTGGCCGTTGGAGGAGGTGACGGTCAGCGGGGTTTGCACTTGCGCCACCGTAGCCACGGCAGAGAGGGCAACAGGCCCGCCGGCTGTGGGGATCTGCGCGGCAGCCAGTGCCGCCACCGAATCAAACTTGGTGCCCAGGCCAATCTGGACCTTGTAGTCGGTGGTGTCGATGCGCACCGTGCCGCCCGGGATGGGGCTGACAGTGGCGGCCAGCAGGCCGGTGATCTGCTGCTCGTCCAGGCCGGCGGCCACCGCCTTGGCCCGGTCAACACTGACCTGCACCACCGGTTGGGAACCGCTGAGGTTGCTGTCCACCGACTGGGATCCGGGAACGCCGGCCATGGCCTTGACCAACAGATCGCTCGCTTCCTGCAGTCCGGCGCCCGTAATGGCCTTGACGGTGACATCCACGGAGCTTGAGGTGCCGAAGCCGCCGCCCTGCGAGCCCAGGCTGATGGTGCCGGCGTCCTTGATGCCGTCGATGGCGGACAGGACGGTGGCCTGCAGCTTGACCTGGTCGGCGTCGGGATCGGTAATGACCTGGAACGCAGCACTTGAGGCGCCCGAGGACAGCAGCGCCGAGAAACCGCCGGAACCGTTGCCCACGGTCACCTGCACGTCGGTGACGCCGTCGATCCCGCGCAGCACAGACTCCACCTTTTGCGAGGCCTCATCGGTGACCTCAAGGCTGGTTCCCGGGGGCATGTCCTGCTGGATGCTCAAACTGTTCTGGCCCGTGTTGCCCAGCAGGTTGGTGGGCAACAGCGGCGTCATGGCCAGGGTTGCCGCCAGCACAATGCCGCCGGCTAGCAGGGTCACCACGGGATGCTTTTGGGTCTTGGCCAGGATGGGCAGGTAGCCGCGCTGCAGCCAGGAGGACCGTTCCTTCTCCTCCACGGCGCTCAGCAGCGCCTTCCCGCTCAAGGGGGTTCCGGCGTCGTCCGCAACCCCGTGATCGGCTGCCGTGGGCGATTTCAGGAACCAGTACGCCAGCACGGGAACGATGGTCAGCGAGACCAGCAGCGAAGCCAGCAGGGCGAAGGTGACTGTGAGCGCGAACGGCCGGAAGAGCTCCCCGGCCAGGCTGCCCACAAAGGCAATGGGCAGGAACACGGCTACGGTGGTCAGCGTCGAGGCGGTGATGGCCGACGCGACCTCCCTGATGGCCGCCAGGATGGCAGACTTTTTGTCCTCGCCGTAGCTGAGGTGCCGCTTGATGTTCTCGATCACCACGATGGAGTCATCCACCACCCGCCCAATGGCAATGGTCAGCGCGCCCAGGGTGAGAATGTTCAGCGAGTATCCCGTGGCCCACAGCCCAATGAACGTCACCAGCAGTGAGAGTGGGATGGAGATGGCTGTCACAAGCGTGGAGCGCACCGACATGAGGAAAAGCAGGATGACGACGACGGCGAAGCCAAGTCCCAGAAGACCCTCCACCGTGAGGTCGTGGATGGATTTCTCGATGAACGGAGCCTGGTCAAGAACCGTGGTGAACGTGGTGTTGTTGCCCAGCGAGGCGGCAATGCCGGGCAGTTCCGCGTTGACCTGCCGGGACAGGGAGACCGTGTCGGCGGCCGGCTTTTTGGTGATGGACAGGGCCAGCGTGGGTTTGCCGTTGGTGCGCGTGATGGACGTGGCGGGGTCATCGGCCAGGGCCACGCTGGCAACGGAGGCGATGGTGGGGGGAGTGCGCGGTGATGCCGCGCCGGGGACCGCGGTGCCGGCCAGCGGCAGTGCCTTGACGGCGTCGAGGGAGTCCACCGGGCTGCCGGCCTGGATGGAGAGGGTCAGGGTGTCGGTGTTCAGGGAGCCCACGGGAACCAGGGTGCCGTTGTTGCTCAGGGCCTTGGCGATGGAGCCGGGGTTGACGCCCGCGGCGGCCATCTTGGCCGGGTCGGGCAGGATGGCTATGTGCTGGGAGTTGGCGCCGGTCACGTCGGCGCCGCGAATGCCGTCGATCTTCAACAGCTTGGGCACGGCAACGCGCTGCAGGTCGGTGTTGAGGGCTGCCAGGTCCGCATCGGAGGAGACGGCAAGGAAGACTATGGGGAAGTCAGCGATGCTGCCGGAGATAGGCAGCGGCTGGACACCTTCGGGCAGCTGTTGGCTCACGTTGGAGATGGCACGGTCGATCTGGTTCCGTGCACGGTCCAAATTGGTGCCGTAGCTGAAGGCCAAGTTGATGGTGGACACGCCGCTGCGCGAGGTGGACGTGCTCGATTCCAGCCCCTCTACAGCGTTCAGCGCCGCTTCCAGCGGTTCACTGATTTGCTTGTCCACCACGGCCGGCGAGGCGCCCGGCATGGCCGAGACAACTGTGATCTGAGGGAATTCGATGCTGGGGATTAGTTCCTGCTTAAGCGAACCGAGCGTGATGACCCCGAAAACCATGGCAAAGATGGTGATCAGTGCAATCAACGCCCGGTTGCCCAAGGACATTTTTGCCAAACTAAACATCAGCACGCTCCCACGTAAGTTATGCCGGTTCCACCCGGCACTGCGAGGGAACTTTAGGCTTTTTCCGTCTTCAACTGCAATGAAGCTGCCGTTGCGGCCAGGCTCTTTTCAAAAAGGTCCGCATCATCGTTGAGTTTGGTGCCATAGGTGGGCATCATGCCACGCAAGGATTCCTGCCATTCCAGCTTGAACTTGCGTGGGAAACAACGCTGCAACAGCTCAAGCATAATGGGCACGGCCGTGGAGGCACCCGGGGAGGCACCCAGCAGTGCCGAGATGGTTCCATCCGCCGCCGTGATGACTTCGGTGCCGAACTGCAGCACCCCGCCCTTCTTGGCATCCTTCTTGATGATCTGCACGCGCTGGCCGGCTGTAATCAGCTCCCAGTCCTTGCCCTCGGCTTCGGGGAAGTACTCGTGGAGTGCGTCAACCTTGCCGCCGCGGGACTTGGTCACTTCACTCACCAGGTACTTGACCAGGTCCAGGTTGTCCTTGCCAACAGCCAGCATCGGGACGATGTTGTTGGGGCGGATGGAGCCGGGAAGGTCCATGTAGCTGCCGGTCTTGAGGTACTTCGTGGAAAAGCCGCCGTACGGGCCGAACAACAGGGAGCGCTTGCCGTCAACGTAGCGGGTGTCCAGGTGGGGGACGGACATGGGCGGGGCGCCCACTGAGGCCTGGCCGTACACCTTGGCGCTGTGCTTGGCGGTAATGGTCGGCTCGGTGCAACGGAAGAACTGGCCGGAAACGGGGAACCCGCCAAAGCCCTTGCCCTCGGGGATGCCAGAACGCTGGAGCAGGTGCAGGGCGCCGCCGCCGCTGCCAATGAACACAAACTTGGCCTTGACCTTGCCGCGCTCACCGGAGGAACGGTGCTTGAGGGACACATCCCAGCCGCCGTCGGTGGTGCGTGCCAGGTCGGAGACTGTGGTGCCGTAGTTCACTTCGACGCCGTTGGTGTCCATGTAGCCGATCAGCTCACGGGTCAGGGCGCCAAAGTCCACGTCGGTGCCTTCAGCGGCACGGGTGGCTGCAACTTTTTCCTGCGGGTTGCGGCCCTTCATGACCAGGGGAGCCCACTTGGCGATGGTTGCCGGGTCTTCGCTGTACTCCATGGAGGCAAAGACGGGGTTGGGCTTGAGCGCCTCATGCCGGGTCTTGAGGAACTTCCTGTGGGCTTCGCCAATGACGAAGCTCATGTGCGGGACCGTGTTAATGAAGCCCTTGGGGGAGCCAATCAGCGACTCGTCCACCAGGTGCGCCCAGAACTGGCGAGAGAGCTGGAACTGCTCGTTGATGTTGATGGCCTTGGCTGGATTCACGGAACCGTCGGCGGCAGCAGGTGAGTAGTTAAGCTCACAGAGCGCGGAGTGGCCGGTGCCGGCGTTGTTCCACGGGCTTGATGATTCCAATCCCGGAGTGTCGAGCTGTTCAAACAGCACAATATTCCAGTTTGGTTCGAGTTGCTTGAGCATGGTGCCCAGCGTGGCGCTCATGATGCCGCCTCCGATGAGGACAACGTCAGCGTCTTTGGTGTTCGAAATGAAGGTCACAGTCAACTCCGGTAGAGGCTCTTCCTAGCGGTAGAAGCGTATCGCGGTAGGTGCGCCATGCGTAAATCCATTTATTGGGGCAAACGCCTGCTAGCCCGTTTTGGGTGCCAGCACAACTTCGTTGAAGACCTCATTCAGGACCGGGCTGAGCGGATAGGACACCACCTTGTCGGAGAGGGCAATGGCTGATATGGGGAAGGCGATGGGGACGGCAGGGACTGTTGCGGCGATTTGCTTGCTGATGGATTCATAGGCAGCAACGCGGTCGGGCCCGTTGGGCATGCTGCGGGCACGGGTGATCTTGGAGACCAGCTGGGGATCATCCAGGCCCAGTTCGGCGCCGGGGGAACCGAAGAGTGGGCCCACAAAGTTGTCCGGATCGGCGTAGCTGCCGTTCCAGCCCAACAGGCTCAGCGCGTGGTCGCCGTCACGGGTCACGGCGCCCACATAACCGTCACTCCACGGCACGGGGACGGGCTTGATGTTGAATCCCACGGCCGTGAGCTCGCTGGCAATTTGGGCGTACACCTTTTCCGGGGACGGCAGGTAGGTCCTGGCGGAATTTGTGGGGTAGTAAAACTTCAGCTCTTCGCCCTTGTACGTGGAACTGGCCAGCAGGGCCTTGGCCTGGGCCGGATCAAAGGCAATCCCCGGAACCTTGTTGTTGAAGCCGCTCAGTTTGGGCGGGATGAACTGGGCGGTGGTGGCGGTGCCGGCAATGAAGTAGTTGTTGACAAGGGTTGTCTTGTCGATGGCTGCGGCAATGGCCTCACGGACTTGCTGATCCGCCAGGACAGGGACCTTCTGGTTGATCCCCATGTACATGACAGAGAACGGGTCGCGCTGCAGGACCTGCTTGCCGCTCTTGATGAGTTTGTCGAAATTGGTGGGCGCCACCGGGTCGAAGCCGTCCAACGACCCGTCGTCCAGGGCTGCCAGTCGGGTGGCCGGCTGGTCATAGGTCTTGAAGCTCAGCGTGGTGATTTGGCTTTTCTGGCCCCAATAGTCGGCATTGGCGCTCATGGTCACGGCGCCGGCGGATGCCAGCGTGAACGTGAAGGGCCCCGTGCCGACGGGGTGCAGCCCGTAGCGGGAAACCTTGTTGCCGGAGAACGTTTGGTCCAAAACATCCGCAGTCCCCTTGGTCAGCGCGGTGGGGGAGGAGATGGCGAACGCGGGCAGTGTCAGGGCCTGCAGGAAACCCGTCAGGCGCATTTTGAGGCTCAGCGTCACTGTCAGCGGGCCGTCCACTGCGCAGCTTTTGTACAGGGAATTCGCTGAATCGTCCTTGAAGGCGCGGAAAACCTGCTTGAACATGGTCCCGGAGCCGTCGCCGCGGGTCGCTGCGGGCATGGTGTACCAGCGTTCAAAGTTGATGCAGACGGCTTTCGCGTCCAGGGCCGTGCCGTCGTGGAATTTGACGTCCGGGCGCAGCGCGAACGTGTACGTCAAGCCGTCGTCGAGCTCCTGCCAGCTGGTGGCCAGGCTGGGGGCCGGGGCGCCTGTCACAGGATCAATGGTCAGCAAGCCCTCTAGAACCTGCCGCGTCACCCTGTACGATTCCGTGTCCTCCACCAAGGCGGGGTCAAAACCCAGTGGATCCGAGCCCACGCCGAAGTTGAACGTTGTCTCAGCCGCCGGCGCGGTGGGGGTGGCAGTTGCCGTGGGGGCGGGCGAGGCTGTGGGGGCTGGCGCGGCCGTGCAGGCCGAGGTTGCGAGAAGGACGACGGCGGCCATCGCCACGCTGCCCCGGGCGGCGGTGCGCCATGGGCGCCTGCCGTGCTGCCTGCCTTGGGCCTGCCTGCGCCCGGTGACGGCTCGCCAGAGGACCTTCACCACGGTGTCCTTGTGCTGGGGGCCGGCAGGGCTGGGCACGTTCTGGTTCTCCTTGCAGCACGAAAATTCCATCAGCCACTCATCATAGTGTTAGTTGCTGGATGGTTCCCGGAAGGCACGGCAGCAGTGGTCGGGAGCACTCGCAGGGAACCGGTAGTATTGTGCATGCTTCAAAAGCACCGCGCGCGAGTGGTGGAATTGGTAGACACGCAGGTTTTAGGTACCTGTGCCTTCGGGCGTAGGGGTTCAAGTCCCCTCTTGCGCACAGATGTAACGCACAGAACAAAGGCCCCGCTGATGAAAATCGGCGGGGCCTTTTGCGTGGCGGCGCCACTGGAGCTGCGGCGCCACTGGAGCCGTGGGGCCGGACCTAGGCCGCGGCGAGTCCCAGATCCCTGTGCAGCTTGGCCACATGGCCGGTTGCGCGGACGTTGTACTGTGCCAGCGACACCTTGCCGTCGCCGCCAATGACGATGGTGGACCGGATCAGCCCCTGGTAGGTCTTGCCGTAGTTCTTCTTCTCCCCCCAGGCGGCGTAGGCCTCCGCCACCGTGTGGTCAAGGTCGCTCAACAGCGGGAAGGTGAGGCCTTCCTTGTCCGCAAAGCGGGCCAGCTTTTCCACCGGATCGGGGGAGACGCCCACGACTGCGTAGCCTGCGCCCTGCAGCGAGGCCAGGTTGTCACGGAAATCGCAGGCCTGTTTGGCACATCCCGGCGTCATGGCTGCCGGATAAAAGTACAAAATCAGCTGGCGCCCGGAAAAATCCGACAGTGACGTTGTGCCGCCGGCGGCGTTGGGCAGGGTAAAGGTGGGGGCGGGATCGCCGGGGCTCAAACGCTCAGTCATGTCAAACTCCTCTTGGTTGCGCCTTGGACCAGCAAGGCCACTGGGACCAGCAAGTCATTGGGCGCCCCAGTAATTTTTTTGGGCAATAAAAAACCGCCCCAACACCGGTTGTTACCAGTGTTGGAGCGGTTCTTCTTGGTGCACCCCTCCGGACTTGAACCGGAAACCCATTGATTAAGAGTCAATTGCTCTGCCAATTGAGCTAGAGGTGCAT
>JBDTQM010000133.1:0-10400 GCA_039932175.1 Specibacter sp. | reverse complement strand
CGGCGTCGGACTGCTGCTGGCCGTTGACCCTATCCTGGATATGGGCCGCACGGCCGTGAACGTGGCCGGACAGGCGCTGGTTCCCACCATCGTCTCCAAGCGCCAGGGCATCCTGGCTGAGGAACTGTACAACGCTCCCCGCAACGGCAACCCCTTTGCCGACGACAGCGATGACCTGCTGGCCGGCTTGAGCGCTGCCAACGGCGCCGACGTCGTCGATCCCAAGCGCCAAACCGCCAACGCCTAAGGCAGCAGCACCACTTTTGTAGCAGCCCGCTCGCTGGCGGTGCAGAACTCCCGTCCCGGAGGCGATCAACAGATCATCACGGGGCGGGAGTTTTGCGTTCAGGAAGACGCCGTAGGATCGTGCAGGACAGTACAAAGCCACACACAAAGGACTGCAATGATCATCGTCACCACCAACGACCTGCCGGGCTACAAGATTGATGCGATTTTTGGCGAAGTCATGGGCCTGACAGTGCGTTCACGCCACATCGGTGCCCAGTTCACGGCCAGCTTCCGCTCACTCGGCGGCGGAGAGCTGCCGGAAATGACCAAGGCACTCTATGAGAGCCGCCAGGAAGTGGTGGCCCGCATGGTCAAGGAGGCGCAGCAAAAGGGTGCAAACGCCATTGTGGCCACCCGCTTTGACACCTCGGAAATGGGCGGGAACTGGACGGAAGTGTGCGCCTATGGCACAGCCGTTTACGCCATCCCGCTCGCCGCGGGACAGCCCGGAGCCACGGGCCAGTCCATCTACCTCTCGCAAAACCCGCAGGGATAATCCCCTTCCGCACCCTGAACACTGTGTGGCGGGCTCAGCCTGCGGTCAAGCACCGCCAGTCACCCCCGCGGGTCCGGTCCGCCACGCAGCTTGCACCAAGTGCAAACTTGCACTTAGTGTAGAGATATGAATTCCACTGCACCTCCCACGCAGCAGCTGCCCGATCCGCAACCCTCCCGCCGCGAACTGAACAAGGCCGCCACCCGGGACGCGATTGCCAATGCCGCCCTTGATTTTCTGCGCAGGAGCGAGCTGAACACATTCACCGTGGACGACGTCGCCGCCGCCGCCGGAGTCTCCCGTCGCACCTTCTTCAACTACTTTTCCTCCGTGGAAGCAGCTGTTGCCAGCTTCACCCAAAATTACCTGGACCAGGTCATTGTGGAACTGGAGGCCCGGCCTGCCGACGAGCCCGTGCTCGAATCCGCCCAGATCGCCCTGTCAGCCGTGGGCAGCGCCCGCAACCTGGCCATTCTGGCCGAAACCTTTGCACTTACCCAGGACCCCCAGCTGGGCCGCTTCCAGCTCCAGGCCTGGGAGGAATGCAGCCTCAAAATCACCGATGTTGCCAGGCACCGCCTGCCCCCGGACACCGACGAACTGTACCTGTACGCCCTGGTGGGCGCCGTCACCGGCAGCTGTCGGGCAGCATTTCAGGTCTGGTTCCGCAAACACGGAACCGCCGTCACCGACGAATCGCTGGCTGATTTGCGCGGCTTCCTGGACAGCACCATTTCCCACATTCGCACCGGCTTCACGCACTAGGTTCCAAACCCGTCGGCGCCATGCTTGCGCAGACATCAACAGAATGGATTGATCATGGCCCTTTGGCTCTACAAACTTGGCCGGTTCTCAGCCCGGCGCGCATGGTTGGTGATTGCCGCGTGGGCGCTCATCATGGGCATGGTGGGCGGTGCCGCGGCATTGTTCATGGGCCCCATGTCCAACAACTTCCAGATTCCCGGCACGGAAACACAGCAGATGGCTGACAAGCTGGCCGCCGAGCTGCCCGAAGCCTCCGGCGGCACCGGCTCGGTGGTGTTCACCACCAGCAATGGTGAAACGTTCACCCCTGCCCAGGAAAAGGCCATCACGGCCGCCCTGGAAACGGTGACAGGCGTTCCCACGGTCAGGGGCGTCATCGACCCGTTCCTGACAACCGCCCAAAAGGCCGACGGCGCAGCACAGCTGGCCGACGGCGCCAAGGCGCTGGCAGCCGGCGAGGCCCAGGCGGCGGCCGAAGCACCCAAGCTGGTGCCCGCGGCCAAGGAAGTAGCCGACGGAAAGGCACAACTGGACGCAGCCCAGGCACAACTGGACGCCCAGAAAGCCCAGACCGCCGCACTGCCGGCCGGTTCGCCCCAGGCGGAAGCCGCAGCCGCGCAAATCGGAGCAGCACAGGCCCAGCTGGACGCCGGGAAGGCCCAATGGCAGGCAGGCAAGGACAAGTACGACGCAGGCAAAGCCACGTTCGACGCCGGGCAGGCCACCTTGGCCGCCAAGAAGGCCGAGCTCACAGCCGGCCAGCGCACGTCCGATGCAGCTGCCGGCATCCTGTTTGTCTCCGAGAACAACAAGGCCGCCATTGGCCAGGTGCAGTTCACCGAGTCCGTGAACGGGGTGTCCCCGGCCAACCGGCAGCTGGTCCAGGACAAGCTGAACGTCCTCACTGCCGACGGCGTCACTGTTTCCTACAGCAAGGAAATTGTTGAGGACGTTTCGTCACTGTTCGGCATTTCCGAGGTGGTTGGCGTTGCCGTGGCCGTCGCCGTCCTGTTGATCATGCTGGGCACCTTTTGGGCTGCGGGCCTGCCGCTGCTCATGGCACTGATCGGCGTGGGCGTTGGCGTGGGTGGCACCATGGCGCTGACAAGCGTCATTGAAATGTCCTCCATCTCCCCCATGCTGGCGCTTATGCTGGGCCTTGCCGTGGGCATCGACTACTCCCTGTTCATTGTCAACAGGCACCGCCAGCAGCTGCTTGCCGGCATGGAAATGCGTGATTCCATCGCCAAGGCCACGGGCACCTCGGGCAACGCCGTCACGTTTGCCGGCCTGACGGTTGTCATCGCGCTGGCCGCCCTGTCCGTCACGGGCCTGCCCTTCCTGTCGGTTCTGGGCCTGGCCGCCGCGGCAACCGTCGCCGTCGCCGTGGTCATTGCCCTGACCCTGACCCCGGCCCTGCTGTCCCTGCTTGGGCGGCGCATCATTTCCAAGAAGGGCTGGGCCAAGAATGAGCGCCGGGTGGCGGTGCACAACGCTGCGCTGAGTGGCCTCAAGGACGCCGAGGTTGCCGCAGCCGATGAAGCTGCCGACGTTGCCAGGAGCGCCCGCGGCTGGGGCGGACTGGTCACCAAGCACCCGGTCATTTCCTTGATCGGTGCCATGCTGGCACTGGTGGTCATTGCCATCCCGGCAACGGGACTGCGCCTTGCCCTGCCCGACGGCGGCTCCGAACCTGTTGATTCCAGCGCCTACCAGGCGTACTCCATCACGGGAGACAACTTTGGCGAAGGCATGAACGGGCCCATCATTGTGGTGGGATCCCTGCCGGCGGGCCTGGACAAGGCCGCGGCCACCACGCTGAACCTCGACGTTGCCGACCAGCTCCGCAAGGTTTCCAACGTCAAGGCCGCATTGCCGGTCATGCTCAGTGAGGACCTGCGCACGGCTGTCTACCAGGTGATCCCGGCTGAGGGCCCCGCCAGCGAAAGCACCGTCCAGGTGGTCCACGACCTCCGCTCGGAGGGCACCGCCATCAAGTCCAACTTTGACGTGACCATCGGTCTGACGGGCCAGACGGCCGCCAACGTTGATGTCTCGGAGAAGCTGGGAGCGGCGCTGCCGCCCTACCTGGCCATCGTCGTCGGACTTTCCCTGATCCTGCTCATCCTGGTGTTCCGCTCCATCCTGGTGCCGCTGCTGGCAACCGCCGGTTTCCTGCTGTCCCTGGTGGCGGCGTTTGGCGGCGTGGTGGCCGTGTACCAGTGGGGCTGGCTCGGGGGCATCTTCGATGTGGCGAATCCCGGGGCTGTGCTGAGCTTCCTGCCGATCATTTTGATTGGCGTGCTGTTTGGCCTGGCCATGGATTACCAGGTGTTCATTGCCTCCGGCATGCGTGAGGCGTACGTCCACGGGCAGAACGCCAAGCAGGCCGTCCGCACGGGGTTCAAGCATGCCGCCCCCGTGGTCACGGCGGCCGCGATCATCATGATCAGCGTGTTCTCCGGCTTCATCTTCAGCCACCTGACCATGGTGCGGCCGCTGGGCTTTGCGTTGGCGTTCGGTGTTCTGATTGACGCGTTCGTGGTGCGCATGACAATTGTTCCGGCCGCCATGCACCTGCTGGGCAAGACCGCCTGGTGGATCCCGGCGTGGCTGGATCGGATCCTGCCTGATGTGGACGTGGAGGGCGCCAAGCTGGCCACCCTCACCGACGTCGACGCCGAAGCGCAGGAGTTGAGCGGGGAACCGGAACCCGCGCGGTAAATAGCTGCCTTTGGGCCATCCGCAACGCGTCACTGGACAGATAATGCCGCTTCCCACCGTGGGAAGCGGCATTATCTGTCCAGTGACCTTGTGGCGGTTGCTCCGCAGCCGGCTGCGCCCATGTACACCCACCGTGCCTGCTGCCAGAATGGGACTACGGCGTCCCCGCCACCGGCACAGGGCCGGTGTCATGGCATATCTGCGCACAGCCCGCCCGCGCAGGAACCGGCTCACCACTATCAGCATTGTCGGCAGCGTCCTCGCGGCCGCATTCACAGTGGGTCCCGCCGTGGGTGGAAGCAAGTTCACCGAAGCCGTCCAGGACATCTTTTCCCTGAGCGAGGACTCAACAGTCTGGCGCATCCTGTGCCTGGCCGCCGTGCTGTTTTCCCTCACCGCAGCGTTGGCCGGCAATCTGGCCAACTCACACGCCCTTGCCGCTCAAGTGTCAGCGGCGGAGGCCGCCAGCGCGGAACTGGAAGGCCTGGAATCCGCCTTGAATTTCGGTACCCTGCCCACCGACAACGCCGTGGAACTGTACCGCCAATATGTGGCAAAGGTGGCGTTCATCGACGATGCCCCCTTGCATTAGCCACAGCCCGGCGCCCGCACAGGCAAGCCTCAGCCAGCTGGTCTAGACTGGTGAGACACGGCACAATTTCGTAAATCTGCGGGCCGTTTCCCATCAATGGCGCTGTTCCCACCAATGGCGCTGTGGTTTTGGAGAGTTGATGCCCCCGACGCACCCCCTGCTTGCCGATCTGCCAGCCCTGCGGCCCTTGGTGCGCGCGTCATGGCAGCGTTCCATGGATGCCCTGAACACGCCCGCGGGCCTCAGCCCTCCCGTGGTGTGGGAAAGCCGGGAACTTGCCGAATTCCGCCGCGACCACCCGCTGGCCGCGATCATGCCTGTCATCACCAAATTGCTAATCCAGCCCTGCCACGACACCGGCCTGCTGGTAGCCGTGGGTGATGAGCACGGGCGTTTGTTGTGGGTGGAGGGCGATTCCGCTGCCCGCCGCCACGGCGAACACATCAACTTCGCCACGGGCGCCGACTGGTCCGAAACTGTTGTGGGCACCAGCGCCCCCGGCACAGCCCTGGCGCTGGGCCAAAGCGTGCAAATAGTTGGCCAGGAACACTTCAACCCCGCCGTCCACTCCTGGAGCTGCACGGCCGTTCCCGTGCATGACCCGGATTCGGGCGCCATTCTTGGCATTGTTGACATCACTGGCGGGCCCGAGGCCGTGGGCGCCAACACGCTGTCCCTGGTGCAGGCAACAGTGGCTGCGGCACAGGCCCAGCTGCGCATCGACCGTCTGGAGCGCCGGGTGGAGCGCGCGGCGCCCCATGGCAGCCCCAACAAGCCGCTGTACCGCGACAGCCTGCAGATCCTGGGCCGCGAGCAGGGCCTGTTGCATGTTGCCGGCCAGGCCCTGACCCTCAGTGAACGGCACACCGAAATCCTTGCCGTGCTGGCCCTGCATCCCGGCGGGCTCACTGCCGAAGAGCTCTCGGACAAGGTCTACCCCGAGGGCACCTCGCTGACCAGCATCCGGGCCGAGATGGTTCGCCTGCGCAAACTTTTGGCGGCGGATGCTCCCACACTGGTGCCCGAATCCCGCCCCTACAAGCTGCCCAGAACACTTGTGGTGGATGCCGAGCAGGTGCACAATTATCTGGACCGCGGCGCGCACAGGCTGGCCTTGAACATTTACCGTGGCGAGGTCATGCCGCGCTCGGCCGCACCCGAGCTGGAGGGCCTGCGCACCCGGCTGGCCATCCAGCTCCGCGAAGCCATCCTGAACGACGCCAGCCCCGAGGTCCTGCTGACGTACCTGCGGCTTCCCGAGGCAGCCGACGACGTCGAGGCCTGGCGCACAGCCCTGCGCCTGCTTCCGCCGCGCTCACCCAGAAGATCCGCCGTCGTGGCCCACCTGGAGGCCCTGGCAGCGTAGCGTCCACCCACCCGACCCCACCCTCCCCTTTCGTCTATGACGCAGTAGATGCAGTGGAATGCGCTTACCAATGCCGTTTTGGTGCAACAACTGCGTCATAGACCGGGGGTGGCGGGCTGGGCTGGGCAGCCGCCCGGTCCCGGGCCGCGGTTTTCCCCAGAAAGTACAGCAACACGCCACCCACAAAGATGACGGCAAGGCAGAGCAGTGGGGAGTTGAGATACATCGAAAGGTATACCTCGGCCTCATCGCTGAGCTGGTGTGTCCCTTCCCATGACTCCCCGGACACGCCCGCGAGCCGATATATCCTGGCTTGAGCCCCGATGACACCAAGGATGGCCACACCAACGGCACCCAGATACGTGTTCCAGCCACGAGTTCCCGTCATGGCCCGGAGCAACACGCAGCCTGCCGCGAGGGTCCCGGCCGTCAGGACAAGTATCAGCACGACAAAAACATTGATCCACCATTGATTCCCCATGCCCCCAGCCTAGGGTGCGCCAGCTCATGCAACGTGCTTGCAACGTGACTCCCCGTACGCTTCAGGGCAAGGACGCTGATGTCCCCCACGCAGAGGAGTTTAGACAATGACTGTTTATGCACAGCCCGGTACCCCAGGGTCAAAGGTCACCTTCAAGGACCGTTACGAAAACTGGATTGGCGGCGAATGGGTGGCCCCCGTCAAGGGCGAATACTTTGAAAACATCACCCCCGTCACCGGCAAGGTGTTCTGCGAGGTGGCCCGCGGCACGGCCGAGGACATTGAACTCGCCCTGGACGCAGCCCACAAGGTGGCCCCGAGCTGGGGGCAGACATCGGCCGCCGAACGTGCCGCCATCCTGAACAAGGTGGCGGACCGGATCGATGAGAACGTTGAGCTGCTGGCCGTCGCCGAATCGTGGGACAACGGCAAGGCCGTGCGCGAGACCCTCAACGCCGACATCCCGCTCGCGGCAGACCACTTCCGATACTTCGCCTCAGTGGTCCGCGCCCAGGAGGGCCGCCTGACCCAGATCGACGACAACACCACGGCCTACCACTTCCATGAACCCCTGGGCGTGGTCGGCCAAATCATTCCGTGGAACTTCCCCATCCTGATGGCCGTGTGGAAGCTCGCCCCGGCACTCGCCGCGGGCAACGCCGTGGTCCTCAAACCGGCGGAACAGACGCCCGCCTCCATCCTTGTCTTGATGGAACTGCTGGCCGACATCCTGCCGGCAGGCGTCATCAACGTGGTCAACGGTTTTGGCGTCGAAGCCGGCAAGCCGCTGGCCTCCAGCCCGCGCATCCGCAAGATCGCCTTCACCGGCGAAACCACCACGGGCCGGCTCATCAGCCAGTACGCCTCCCAGAACCTGATCCCGGTCACGCTGGAGCTGGGCGGCAAGAGCCCGAACATTTTCTTCGAGGACGTCATGGAAAAGAACGACGCGTTCTATGACAAGGCCCTTGAAGGCTTCACCCTTTACGCCTTCAACCAGGGCGAAGTCTGCACCTGCCCGTCACGCGCACTGGTCCAGGCCTCCATGTATGAGGCGTTCATGGCCGACGCCGTGGCCCGCACCGAGGCGATCATCCAGGGCAACCCGTTGGACACCGACACCCAGATTGGGGCGCAGGCTTCAAATGACCAGATGGAAAAGATCCTGTCGTACATGGACATTGGCAAGCAGGAGGGCGCCACGCTGCTCACCGGCGGCGAGCGCAACATCCTCCCCGGGGATCTGGCCGGCGGCTATTACGTCAAGCCCACCATCTTCGAGGGCACCAATGACATGCGCATCTTCCAGGAGGAAATCTTCGGGCCCGTGCTGGCGGTGACCAAGTTCGACGACTATGCCGATGCCCTGCACATCGCCAACGACACCCTCTACGGCCTCGGTGCCGGCGTGTGGTCCCGCAACGGCAATGTGGCTTACCGGGCCGGCAGGGAGATCCAGGCCGGCCGCGTGTGGGTCAACAACTACCATGCCTACCCCGCCGGTGCTGCGTTCGGCGGCTACAAGTCCTCCGGCATCGGCCGCGAAAACCACGCCATGATGCTTGACCACTACCAGCAGACCAAGAACCTGCTGGTCAGCTACAGCGAGGACAAGCTCGGCTTCTTCTAACCTCCAAACGCTATCGCAGCAATGGCGTGTTTTTTGGGCACGCTATCGCAGCTATGGCTGGATTCTGAGCATCCGTATCGCATTTCCACGCACGACGCAGGGCATCTGACCCCAGGTGCCCGGCGCACGCCCGTCATCACAACGTTCACAGGAGAACCACATGACCACGATGCATGCAGCAGTTGTCAAGGAATTCGGCGCACCCCTCAGTGTTGAGGAGTATCCGCTGCCCACCCCCGGACCGGGCCAGGCACTGATCAAGGTGATTGCCAGCGGCGTCTGCCACACGGACCTGCACGCCGCCGAGGGCGACTGGCCGGTCAAGCCCAGCCCGCCGTTCATTCCCGGCCATGAAGGCGTGGGTGAAGTGGTTGCCCTGGGCGACGGCGTCACCTCCCTGGCCGTTGGCGACCGCGTGGGCAACGCCTGGCTGTGGTCGGCCTGTGGCGACTGTGAATACTGCCGCACCGGCTGGGAAACGCTGTGCGAGTCCCAGCAGAACGGCGGCTACAGCGTTGACGGCTCCTTCGGCGAGTACATGCTGGTGGATGCCGAGTTTGCCCCGCGCATCCCCGAGGGCGCCGACCCCGTGGAGATTGCACCCGTGCTGTGCGCCGGCGTCACCGTGTACAAGGGCCTGAAGATGACCGAGGCCCGCCCGGGCCAGTGGGTTGTCATTTCGGGCATCGGCGGACTGGGGCACATTGCCGTCCAGTACGCCGTGGCCATGGGACTGCGCGTTGCCGCCGTCGACATTGCCGAGGACAAGCTGGCCCTGGCCCGCAAGCACGGCGCCGAGATCACCGTCAATGCCTTGGCTGAGGACCCCGTGGAGGCCATCCAACGCGAGACCGGCGGCGTTCACGGCGTCCTCGTCACGGCCGTGCACCCGGCAGCGTTTGGCCAGGCCATCGGCATGACCCGCCGCGGCGGCACCATCGTCTTCAACGGCCTGCCCCCGGGCGACTTCCCGGCCCCCATCTTTGACGTGGTGCTCAAGGGCCTGACCATCCGCGGCTCCATCGTCGGTACGCGCCAGGACATGACCGAGGCCATCGATTTCTACGCCCGCGGCTTGATCCACCCCACGGTCTCCACGCGCAGCCTGGGCGAAATCAACGATGTGTTCAAGGAGATGAGGGCCGGCAAAATCGACGGCCGCGTCGTCATCACCTACTAAACCCTCCCGAAACGCTATCGCAGCAATGGCTGGTTCTTAGCCGACGCTATCGCAGCAATGGCTGGTTCTTCCGAAACCCTCTCGCACCTTGCCAACGTTCGACGGCGGCAGCCCACCTTCCCCGTGATGGTGGCCCGCCGCCGTCGTACTTTGGGTACAGGCGCCAACCATATTGAGGAGCACTTCCATGGACTCCACTGCTGAAACCCTGGATGCCGCCGTCACCATCACGGGCGAAACACACTCCCGGGTGGCATTGAGCGCAACGGCGGTGGAACTGCTGCAAAAACTGTGGGGCATCCATGGCCCGCTCATGTTCCACCAATCCGGCGGTTGCTGTGACGGCTCCTCCCCCATGTGTTATCCGGCGGGGGAGTTCATCACGGCGGAGGCGGACATTCTGCTGGGCCTCTTTGAGCTCCCGGCGTGCGGGCCTGTGGAGTTTTGGATGTCCCGGGAGCAGTTCAACTATTGGTCGCACACGCATTTGACGGTGGATGTGGTGGCCGGGCGGGGCAGCGGCTTCTCCGTCGAGGCGCCGGAGGGCAAACGGTTCCTGATCCGTTCGCGCCTGGTGGAAGGATTTGTGCCCGCCTCCCAGCGCTGACTGGCATCTGTGACGCAGTTGTTGCACCAAAATCGGCAAAATCAGCCCCAATTGCTGCAACAACTGCGTCATAGACGGGCGGGGGTCAGGGTTTGCGCGCCTCCACGGTGAATCCGGGGACCATCCAGGCCTTGACGGGGTGGCGGCTGGTGACAAGGTCAAAGGCGTTGTCGGACACAACGGCCACAACTGCGACGCCCAGCGGGTGGAGCCTGGCGGTGGCCACGGCCAACGGTGGCACCACGGCAGCTCCGGCCAGGACCTCGCCGCC
>JBDTQM010000132.1:0-10531 GCA_039932175.1 Specibacter sp. | reverse complement strand
GCATGAACTGCCCTGGGACCGTTCATGCGAGCCGAGTCTTTTTGTTGCCTCTTGCACGGCGTTCAGCCAAGAACCAAAAACTGTTCCTTACTTGAAGGAATCCGCCCCACCAACATATTCGGTGTGTCCGGTGGGAACGTCTGCTGTTGCCATGGCGGCGATTTCGGCCGCGAATTCTGCCACCGAGTACAAGCGCCCGGCCTCGGCGCGGCGGGCCTCAATGGCTCCCGGGTTGGCACGGTCCAGCAAGGTTGCCGTCACTGTGCCTTCAATCATGTCCGCCGACACCACCACCAGTGAGATGTTTTCTGCGGCCAGGTTGGGGATCAAGGCACGCAGTGCATCCTCGCCGGCACGCTTGCTCTTGGCGACAGGCAGGTACTCGGGCATGGTGGGCACAGTCTCAATGAAGTGCGCCTGGTGACTGGTGACAAAAACCACGCGGGATCCGGCAGGCATGACGGGCATGGCCGCATTGAGCAGGTTGACCTGGGCGTCACGGTTGAGCATGAGGGCGTAGTTTTCAGCCATGCCGCTTTCCATGCCTCCCGAAGCGTTCAGGACCACCAGGTCCAGGGAGCCAAAGTTCTCCAGTGCGGCGCTGACCAGGGCCTGGACACCTTCTTGGGTGGTGAGATCGGCGCCGACGGCCACTGCGCGTCCGCCTGCTTGAACAATCTGGGCCACAACTTTGTTGGCGCGAGGGGCCTTCTGGCGGTAGTTCACCACAACTGCTGCACCTTCAGCAGCCAGAAACTTGGCAACATCCGCCCCCACCCCGCGTGAGGATCCGGTGACAATAGCTGTTTTTCCGTCAAGCTTTCCCATAAACATTTCCTTTAGGTTTAGCAATAATTATTCAAAAACTGTGCGGGCGTTCCCGCACGGACTCCTGCAAGATCTTATCGGCGCGCATGGCTACTACCGAGTACGGTGCCGTGCCCATGCCCGTCCAGCAAGGGGTCTCCGTGCTAGTGGCCCATGCCCAAGCCGCCGTCAACGGGGATGACTGCCCCTGAGATGTAGGAAGCCTCGTCGCTGGAAACCCACCGCACCACGTTGGCAACTTCCTCGGCGGAGGCAAAACGTCCGGCCGGGATGCTGGCGAGGTACTGCTTCTGCGTGTCCTCGGGCAAGGCTGCCGTCATGTCGGTGCTGATGAAGCCCGGAGCCACCACGTTTGCTGTGATGCCGCGCGAGCCCAGTTCACGGGTCAGGGAGCGGGCAATGCCCACCAAACCGGCCTTGGACGCTGCATAGTTGATCTGTCCGGCCGAACCGTACAAGCCCACCACCGAGGAGATGAGGACAACGCGGCCCTTACGCAGGCGGATCATGCCCTTGGAGGCGCGCTTGATGACCCGGAAGGCACCCGTGAGGTTGGTGTCAATGACAGAGGTGAAGTCGTCCTCGCTCATGCGCAGCAGCAGGGTGTCCTTAGTGATGCCTGCATTGGCGATCAGGACCTCAACAGGCCCATGGGCTGCTTCCACTTCGGTGAACGCCGCATCGATTGAGGCAGCGTCGGTCACATCGGCCTGGACGCCCAAGATGCCGGCGGGCAGCTCTGAGGGGCTCCTGTAGGTCACGGCAACTTTGTCGCCGTTGGCCAGAAACGCCTCGGCAATGGCCAAGCCAATGCCGCGATTGCCGCCCGTAACCAAAACACTGCGGCCCTGGCGATCGGCACCCTGCGCTGCACTCATGTATTCCTCCATTGGTGTAACAGCCATCCGGGTTCCACGTGTGGGCGCCCGGCCGGCTCATTGAAATTCGCTTTTGTTAACGAATCCTACGGTGAAAGCCACGCAGGCACACAGTTTGCTTTTGGTTGTGCACAGCTGCAGTGAGAGAATGGAAGGGTCCCTTGGAGTGTGATGAAACAGCAATCAGTTACGCCGAAGTTCGGTGCCGTCCGGCGCAGCAAGTACCGTCATGGTGCGGCCGCCTCCGACGTTCCCGCCATCACCAATGCTGCTGTTGCCCACAGCGACGAGATGCATCAGCGCATGGTGAAATATGCCACCGCCATGGGCATTCGCATGGTGTGTCTGGTGTCAATCTTTGTTTTTGACGGCTGGTTCAAGTTGATTCCCGTCATCGGTGCAGTCATTCTTCCCTGGGTGGCTGTGGTGATTGCCAATGGCGGTTCAGACATTGCCCATCAGGAAACTGTGGACCTCTTGGATGAGGCACCCATGTACGCCGTTGCGCCCGGCGCTGATGCCGCAGCCAAGGAAGCCGCCAATGAGGTGCTGGCCGGGGAAATTGTGCCCGATGAGGACGCCGCTGCCGAATACGTGGGCACCGAACCCGTGGACACCCAACCCGTGGACACCCACGATCCCGCCTCAGCCCAGGGCCGCACTGAAGACCCCCTGCCATCGGACACCGCAACCGGCGCCACCCCCAACCCTGCGCAGGAGCCCAAGCAGTGAACCTTTTTGACCTGCTGCCCGCCCAGGAAACGCCTCAGGCACCTGTCTGCTCCCGAAAAGGATGCCGCCACTTGGCAACCATGCAGCTGCTGTGGAACAATCCCAAGATTCACACAGCCGACCGCCGTAAGATCTGGTTGGCCTGCCAGGACCATGTGGCCTGGCTGGAGGACTATCTCCAAAGCCGGTCCCTGTGGAAGGAAACGCTGCCAATGAGCCCTAAGGATTCCGCCTAGTTCATGAAGACGTACAAATTTCTGTTCTCCAGCCGCTGGGTTGGCTACTTCGCCTTGGCTCTGGTCTTTGCCTTGGCCTGCGTCGCCTTGGGGAACTGGCAGATGAACCGCCGCAATGCAGTTGTGGAAAACATCACAAAGATTCAAAACAACTATTCCGGCGGGATCGTGGACTATGCCGACGTCGCCGGCAATTTCGACGCGCTGGATCCGGCCAGGGAGTGGACCCAGGTCCGCCTGCAGGGGACCTACCAAACAGCCGACCAGCGGGTGGTTCGCAACCGCCCGCTCAATGGTGCGCCCGGCTATGAGGTATTGGTTCCCTTGACACTGGACACTGGCGACACCGTCATCATTGACCGCGGCTGGCTGCCCATTGGCTACAAGGAGCCCGGCCACCCCGACCTGGTGCCGCAACCCGAAAGCGGAGTTGTCACAGTGGTGGCAAGGCTCAAGCCCCCTGAGCCCAAGCTTGACCGTGGCGCCCCCACCGGCCAGCTGGCCTCGATTGAACTCAACGATTACGCAGCCCAGCTCAGCTATCCGATCAAAACAGGGGCCTACGGACAGCTCGCGAGTGAAACACCGGCAGCCGCCAGCAACCCCGTGGCGTTTCCTGCCCCGTCCATCGACGAAGGCTCGCACCTCAGCTACGCCCTCCAGTGGATAGCCTTCGGCGTGCTGGCGTTTGTTGGCTTTGGCTATGCCGCCAGGATGCAGCGGCGCAACGACGAGTTTGACGCGCTTGAAGCGGAAGAGTCCGGTGTCCCTGTCGAGGAACTGTACGGCCGAGGTTCGGCATTCCACCCGCGCAATCTGCCCAAGAACAAAAAGCCCGGCGCACGGCCCACTGCGGAAGAGGCCGAAGACGCCTTGCTGGACTCCCAGGGCTTCTAAAAGCAGCGGTCACCCGTTGCTTCGCCAGCACCCGTGGACGCCCTGCAGGAGCCAGGCGGCACTGTGATAGTTGTCATAGACTGTCACACGTGAGTACACAGCGAAATACAGAGAACCACAACCCCGTCGTCGAAAATGTGCGGGACGCCCTGGCCGCGGCAGGACTTGCCGACACAGTCATACTTGTGCCGGATTCCGTTGCCACAGCAGCCACAGCCGCCGCCGCTCTCGGGTGCGAGGTGGGGGCCATTGCCAACAGCCTGATCTTTGAATGCGACGGCGCTCCCTTGTTGATTCTAGCCAGCGGGGCCGCCAAGGTGGACATCAAAATGGTGGCACGGCAGCATGGATTGGCCAAGATCACCCGAGCCACCCCCGACTTTGTGCTGGAACATGCCGGCCAGCCTGTGGGCGGCGTGGCGCCCTTGGGCCACCCGTCGCCGATTCGCGCCTTTTTAGACACCTCGCTGGCAAAGTATCCCGTGCTGTGGGCAGGTGCAGGGAGCCACCAGGCCATGCTCTCCATGAGCTACCAGCAACTGCTGCGCACAACTGGTGCAACAGAAACTGCCGTGCGCTGAAGTCAGCACACGGCAGTAAAAGTCAACTGGTTGTCAGGCGAGAGTAATGAGGTCCAGGTACTCCGGGTTCCACAGGTCCTCGTCGCCGTCGGGCAACAGGACCACACGCTCAGGATCAAGGGCCGCGACTGCTCCCTCATCGTGGCTGACCAGGACAACGGCGCCCGTGTAGTTCTTCAGGGCACCCAGGATTTCCGCACGGCTGGCGGGGTCCAGGTTGTTGGTGGGCTCATCAAGCAGCAGCACGTTGGCGCTGGAAGCCACAATGGTGGCCAGAGCCAGACGCGTCTTCTCACCGCCGGAGAGAACACCTGCAGGCTTGTTGACGTCATCACCGGAGAACAGGAATGAACCCAAAATGCCGCGGACCTCGGCGTCGTTCATGGTACCGGCGGCCGAACGCATGTTCTCAAGCACAGTGCGGTTGACATCAAGGGTGTCGTGCTCCTGGGCGTAGTAGCCCACCTTGAGCCCGTGGCCGGGAATAATTTCGCCCGTATCCGGCTTTGAAACACCCGCCAGCATGCGCAGCAGGGTGGTCTTGCCGGCACCGTTGAGGCCAAGTATGACAACCTTGGATCCTCTGTCGATTGCAAGGCTGACGTCTGTGAAGATCTCCAGGGAGCCGTAGGACTTGCTCAGTCCTTCCGCCATCAGAGGGGTCTTGCCACAGGGCGAGGGATCCGGGAAGCGCAGCGCTGCAACCTTGTCGCTGGCGCGTACTTCTTCCAGACCCGCCAGCAGCCGTTCGGCACGCTTGGCCATGTTCTGCGCGGCGACGGCCTTGGTGGCCTTGGCGCGCATCTTGTTGGCCTGCTCCATCAGGACGCCGGCCTTCTTTTCAGCGTTGGCGCGTTCCCGGCGTCGTGCACGCTCGTCAGTTTCACGCTGGGCCAGGTACTTCTTCCAGCCCAGGTTGTACTGGTCAATCGTGGCGCGGTTGGCGTCCAGGTGGTAGACCTTGTTCACCGTGGCTTCAAGCAGATCGGTGTCGTGGCTGATCACAATCAAGCCGCCGTTGTGGCTCTTGAGGAAGTCACGCAGCCAGGCGATGGAATCGGCGTCCAAGTGGTTGGTGGGCTCATCAAGGAGCATTGTCTGAGCGCCGGAGAACAAGATCCGCGCCAGTTCCACACGGCGGCGCTGGCCACCGGAAAGGGTTTTCAACGGCTGGTTCAGGATGCGCTCGGGCAGGGCCAGGTTCGAGGAAATGGCGGCCGCCTCGGCCTCGGCAGCGTAGCCGCCGGCGGCCAGGAACTCGGCCTCCAGGCGGTCGTAGCGGCGCATCGCCTTGTCGCGGATGGCGTTGTCGTCGCTGGCCATCTCATTCTCGGCCTTGCGCAGCTTGGTGATGACCTTGTCCATGTCGCGTGCGGCCAGAATGCGGTCCTTGGCCAGCTGCTCCATGTCGGGGGTGCGCGGATCCTGCGGCAGGTAGCCGATCTCGCCTGTGCGGGTAACCTTGCCGCCTGCGGGCAGTCCTTCACCAGCCAAAACACGTGTCAGCGTGGTCTTGCCGGCGCCGTTGCGGCCCACAAGTCCGATCTTGTCACCGTTGTCGATGCGGAATGATACTTCGTCCATGAGCAGGCGCGCTCCAGCACGTAACTCAAGGTCTTGGACCGATATCAACGTAGTAACCTTTCACGTAAGCGGGTATGTGCCGCGAAACGATTCCAACCCTTGCGGGCGGGACGAGCGTTGCACAACCTATCCAGTCTAACGAGGTTCCCGGGCCGCGAAGTCCTGCGCCTGGGAAATTTTACCGAAAGTAGCAATAATGACTTCTTCACAGTCACCGGATGAGACGTTGCGTACATCCGGGCCGCTCTCTGGCGGATTGCCGAAGCGCGATGGTCTATACTCGCGGCGGAATCGCTGGAGCGCCACGGACCTGTCACTCATTGCGGTTTTTGCTGCGCTTCTTGCTGCTTCCATTGCCGTTCCCGGGGTGAACGTTGGACCCCTGGGTGTCGCCATCACCTTGCAGACGCTTGTTGTCAGCTTGTGCGGACTGGTCCTGGGCTTTGGCCGCGGCACGGCGGCTGTTGGGCTGTACATCCTGCTGGGGCTCATTGGCCTGCCGATCTTTAGCGGTTTCCGTGCAGGTCCGGCAGTGTTGGCCAGCCCCTCCGCCGGATACATCATCGGTTTCATCTTTGGTGTTGCGGTGGTGGGTCTGCTGGCCGCCTGGGCGCTCCGGCGCCGTTGGCGTGCAGCTGCATTGTTTGGGGCTGCCATGGCCGGCACGGTGGTCATCCACGCCAGCGGCATTGTGGGCTTTGTCATCAAGGGCATGAGCCTGCCCACAGCCATAGTGGCCGACGCCATTTACCTCCCCGGCGACATCATCAAGAACGTCCTGGCTGTGCTGATTGCCTTGAGCCTGCACAAGGCATTCCCGGATCTTCTGGTGCGCCGCCGCACGTGAGCCCTACCGTGAACTGCAGTGTTGTCCTGGCGAATGCCAGTGTCAGCATTCCCCCCATTGATCCGCGCAGCAACGAGTCAAAAACCATTCTGGCCCCGCTGTCCTTGACCCTGACACAACAGCGAATTGCCGTGATTGGGGCCAACGGCTCCGGTAAATCAACGTTTTTGCGGCTCCTCAACGGCCTGGTCCTGCCCACCACTGGCACGGTGGAGGTCAACGGCCGTAGCACCCGCCACGACGCTGCGGCGGTGCGGCGCAGCGTTGGCTTTGTTTTCACCGATCCGCTCTCCCAACTGGTCATGCCCACCCCGCAGGAGGACATTGAACTGTCCCTGCGCCGGCAAAAACTTAGCAAGAAGGAACGCCGGGAGCAGGCCCTGGCCATCCTGCGGGAATACCGCCTGGAGCACCTGGCCCAAAGCAGCATTTATGAGCTGTCCGGCGGTGAACGGCAACTCACGGCGCTGGCCACTGTGCTGGCGGTGGCTCCAGACATTCTGGTGCTGGACGAGCCATCCACCCTCCTTGACCTGCGCAACACCAGGTTGCTGATGGAACGCCTGGACACGCTGCCCCAACAAATCATCCTCTCCACCCACGACCTCTCACTGGCAGCAACGTTTGAGCGTGTCCTGGTCATGGACGGCGGTGCCCTGGTGTTCGACGGCGCTCCCCACCAAGCGATTGCCGCATACCGGGAGTTGGCGAACTAGTGCGCGGCCAGGCACATTTGGTGGCCGGCTACGTTCCGGGAGCTTCCCCGCTGCACCGCATGCCACTGGCGGTCAAGGCAGCCGTGTTGTTTGTGGTTGCCGTGCTCGCCCTGGGGTCCCCCATCGTTTCGGTCAGGGTTGGCGTCGTTGCGACAACCCTGACCCTGCTGTCAGTGGTGATGGCGCACTTTGTTGCCGGGCTTGGCTGGCACAGGCTGTGGCGCGCAGTTCGGCTCATGCTGGTTTTCCTGATCCTCATTGGCGGGTACCAGTGGTGGCAGCATGGTCCATGGGTGGCCTGGCAGGTGGTGGCAGCCATCGTGGCTACCGTGCTGGCGTCAAATGTCCTCACGTCTTCCACACCGGTGGACGAGCTCCTGGACGGACTGGCTGCCGTGGTGAAGCCGCTGGCACGGTTCGGGGCCGATCCTGAGCGGTTTTCACTCACCGTTGCCCTGATGCTGCGGAGCATTCCGTTTGTCATTGGCGCCTTCGGCGACGTGCGGGATGCCGCCCGCGCCCGTGGGTTGGAACGGAACCTGCTGCACCTGCTGGCCCGCTCGCTGCCCGTGGTCATTGCCACGGTGGGCTATGCCCGTGCCACGGGGGAAGCGCTGGCCGCCCGCGGTTTGGGTGATCCCGAGGACGACGACGCGTCCCGGCCCTGAGCAGTTGGCCTAAGCGGTTGGCCACGGACGGTGTCCCCTGGGCAGTTGGCCGTGGGCAGCACCACCCGGGCGGTACCGCCTGAGCTCCCAACTAGAGTTCTGCCCACTCGAATTGCGCCGAAATTCCCATGCCGCCCGCCATGCTGATCATGGCCACGGCATTCCGGCCAAGCTCGCCGCGCCGGCGCGCGTGGGCCAGCAGCCTCGTCACGGACACGGCCCCGGAGGCACCGTACGGGTGCCCCAGGGCAAGCGCCCCGCCGTCGTGATTAAACGCCTGCGGGTCAAGCTCGAGCAGGTCGGCAACTGCCAGGACTTGGGCTGCGAAAGCCTCGTTGAACTCAATCAAACTGCTGCCCAGCCCGGCACGGTCCAGGCCTGTGCGCGCCATGAGTTCCTCGGTTGAGTGGGCTGCCCCCACCCCCAGCAGGTTGGGGTCGTTGCCCGTCACGGCGCTGTCGCGGAACAACAATCCCGCCGCACCCATGCTGCGGGCCTTGGCCAGGGACGTCACCACAACAACGGCTGCGCCGTCGCTGTATGGGCAGGAATTTCCCGCTGTCACGGTTCCGCCAGGCACAAAGACCGGCGGGAATCGGGCCATCAGCGACGCATCCAGACGCTGGCGGGGGCCCTGGTCGAGAGCCAGGGACCCAAATGGCACGAGTTCCTGGGCAAAGAGTCCTTGCCTGGTGGCAGCAACGGCCCGCCGGTGGCTTTCCAGGGCGTACGCGTCTTGACGGGCGCGGCTGATGACGTAGTGCGTGGCCACGTTCTCCGCCGCAACTCCGGCATCGGGGTCGCCAATCTCGTGGGGGGAAAACTGCGCCCGCTGATAGAACTCCAGGGTGCCGTCGGGGCTGCGATGCGCACGGGCGGGAGCTGTGCTGATGCTCTCCACTCCCCCGGCCAAATACAACTCGCCGGCACCGGCTTGCACCAGCCGGCAGGCCAGCACGATTGCCTCAAGTCCCGAGCCACACTGTCTGTCCACCGTGAGCCCCGGTACGTGGTGCGGCAGGCCCGCGCTCAACGCCGCGAGCCGGGCCACGTTGCCGCCGCCGCCGGTGGCATTGCCCAGAATGACGTCATTGATTTCTGCCGGCGTCACGTCACTTTCAGCCACCAGGGCCTTCAGCACGGCAGCGGCAAGATCGTGCGCCCGCACATGCTTGTAGGCGCCGCCGGCTTTGCCGTTGGGCAGGCGCTTGGCGGCAACAATGATAGGGGTGGTCCGTGCTGCCCGGCCCGTGACGCGGGCCAAGTTAGTGGAGTCGCCGTGCACGGGGGTCTCCCTCGCTGAGCCACTGTGTGAAGATGGCGCGGCTGATCTTGCCGCTGCCGGTCATGGGCAGGGCATCAAGGACGTAGTACTGGCTGGGCCGGTGGTGAGCCGGGAGTTTGGCCGCAGCGAGGCGGCAGACGGCCAGGACTTCACCAGCATCCATGGTTCCGGCAACCAGGCCTGCCGCGATGCGGGAACCGGTTCCTTCGCCCACGTGGAGACCGGCAACAAGGCGCTGCCCGCGTAGGGCATCCCCGTGCCCGGTCACCACAACGGTGGCGTGCGGGCCCGCGGCCGTGGTCCCCACAGCTGCTGTCAGCGCCGCCTCCACTGCATGCGGATAAACATTCGCCCCGGCCACAATCACCAAGTCGCTGGCACGGCCCAGCACGTGCAGGCGGCCGGCGCCGTCGAGCTGCCCCTGGTCGTGAACCGTAAACCACTCCCCCGCGTCCGGGTCGCTGGGGTCGGGCCCCTCCGTGCGCCATGGCGCGTTGGCTGCCAGTGAGCTGAAGGCCAGGCCGTCGTCACCCCAGGCGTAGCCGCCGCAAACGTAGGGGCTCCTGACGTAAATGGCCCCGGCAATGCCGTTGGCCACGGGCAGCCCCTGACTGTTGCGGATGCTTATTTGGGCGCCCGGAAAGGCGGATCCGACGCCGGAATCCGCCGATGCGGCAGCCCCCCCAGGGGGGATCCGGGACGCGGCCACAAAACCCAATTCGGCAGCCCCGTAGTACTGCTGGATGGCGGCGTTGGGCGCCCACTCGCGGGCCAGTGCCACCGCACCGGCCGAAAGGGCCGATCCCGCGCAGAC
Source organism: Specibacter sp. (assembly GCA_039932175.1). GTDB lineage: Bacteria > Actinomycetota > Actinomycetes > Actinomycetales > Micrococcaceae > Specibacter. The sequence goes on along the minus strand of JBDTQM010000132.1, from coordinate 465 downwards.
AATGGACGTCAGCTGGCGGCCCGGCTGTTCTGTGCGCAGGCCAGCTCCGGCCAACAGCGCCAAAACCGTGGGCACCACAACCAGCCTGGTGACGTTGTGCTCCCGCATGGCCGTCAACGCTGCCGCTGTGGAGAAGTGAGGCAATGCCACAAACGTGGAGCCGGCATAAATGGACTCAGCCAATGCATAAAGATTCATGCTGGCGGCCAGCGGCCCCGGTGCCAATGTGACGGACTGCCCCGTGAGCCCGAAGTACTCAACACTGCGCGCAAAGGACTCGCGCCAGGAGGAACTGCTGCGGGTAAACGCCTTGGGCAGGCCACTGGTCCCCGAGGACAGGCCCAGCAGGAAGGCAGGGTCGCCGGCCGGCTTGTCCGGGGACCGCGTGCCCCACTCCTGGGCGGCATCGCCGAGCTGGCGCCGCAGCCCGGGAGGCCACTGGGCGTCCAGAACCATGGCCGGTGT
>JBDTQM010000131.1:0-10744 GCA_039932175.1 Specibacter sp. | reverse complement strand
TCAAAGATTGCTGCTGCAGGTGGAACCACCACCGAACTGTAAAAAGTTCACAAATGCGCACATCTAACGATTAGACTCTTGGTGAGCGGAGCTCATGTTCCGCTCACCAAGGGTCTTTCGTTTTATGGATTCCGTGCAGCTGCTACCACGCCTTATGGGTCCGCCCAGCCGTCACAGTGTCAATGCGAGCTGAATCACGCACTAGACTCTTTCCTTGGGCTTCATTCGCGAAGTCAACTTCATTACTACACATCAGGAGGACGCTTGCTTACCGCATTTGGCCGCGCCTTTCGCACGCCTGATCTGCGACGCAAGTTGTTGTTCACGCTGGGAATTCTTGCCATCTTCCGCTTGGGCGCTTTTATCCCCTCGCCTGGAATTGATTACCGAAATGTCCAACAGTGCGTGAATGCTGCTGACACAAGCCAGGGTATCTACCAGCTTGTTAACTTGTTCAGCGGTGGCGCCTTGCTTCAGGTTTCCATTTTTGCTTTGGGAATCATGCCCTACATCACCTCGAGCATCATTGTTCAGCTGTTGCGTGTGGTCATTCCCCGTTTCCAGGAACTGCACCTCGAGGGTGCCCAGGGCCAGGCGAAGCTGACTCAGTACACGCGGTACCTGACTATTGCCTTGGGCCTGCTCAACGCCACAACCCTGATCACCCTTGCACGCTCAGGCCAGCTCTTCGCTGGCTGTGGCGCTGCAGGCTCACCCGGCGCGTTGATCCCCAATGACAACCTGGTCACCATCTTGTTGCTCATCATCACCCTGACAGCCGGCTCCGGCCTGATCATGTGGATGGGCGAGCTCGTCACCGAAAAGGGTGTCGGCAACGGCATGTCCCTGTTGATCTTCACGGCCATCGCCGCACAGTTCCCAACCTCCCTGGGCGCCATCCTGAAGACCCAGGGCTGGGGCACGTTCCTGACCGTCATGGTCGTTGGCCTCTTGGTTGTGGCTTTGGTTGTGTTCGTTGAGCAGTCCCAGCGTCGCATTCCTGTCCAGTACGCCAAGCGTATGGTTGGACGGCGCACCATGGGCGGAACCAGCACATACATCCCCATCAAGGTCAACATGGCCGGTGTTATCCCGGTTATCTTTGCCTCCTCGATGCTGTACCTGCCGGCATTGCTGGCCCAGTTCGCCACACCGGCAAACAGCACCACCATCCCGGGCTGGGTCGAATGGATCAACAACTACCTCACGCGTGGAGATCACCCGATCTACATGTTGATGTACTTCCTGTTGACCATCGGTTTCACCTACTTCTATGTCGCGATCACCTTCAACCCTGAAGAGGTCTCCGACAACATGAAGAAGTACGGCGGATTCATTCCCGGCATTCGTGCAGGCCGTCCCACCCAGGACTACCTGCAGTATGTTATTTCGCGCATCACGTTGCCGGGCGCGCTCTACCTTGCAATCGTTGCTCTGATTCCCCTCATTGCATTGGTCTTGATTGGCGCAAACCAGAGCTTCCCGTTCGGCGGAACCTCTATCTTGATTATTGTTGGTGTTGGCCTGGAGACAGTCAAGCAGATTGATGCGCAGCTCCAGCAACGCCATTACGAAGGGCTATTGCGATGACAAGAATGCTGATCATTGGACCTCCTGGTTCAGGCAAAGGCACACAGGCAGATCGGATTTGTTCGGAGCTGGGCATTGTTGCCATCTCCACAGGCGACATCTTCCGTGCCAACGTCAAGGGCGAAACCCCCTTGGGTTTGGAAGCAAAGAAGTACATCGACAACGGTGACTTTGTTCCGGACAGCGTGACAAACCGAATGGTGCGCGATCGGCTCGCCCAGAGTGACGTGGCGCAGGGCTTCCTTTTGGATGGCTACCCCCGCACCTCTCCCCAGGTGGACGAACTTGATGACATTCTGGCCGCCGCCGATGTCAACCTTGACGTTGTTGTCCAGCTGACGGCCGACGACGAGGAACTCGTCAAGCGCCTGCTGGGACGTGCCCAGGACACCGGGCGCAGCGATGACAACGAAGAAGTCATTCGCCACCGCCTGGATCTCTACCGTGAACAAACTGAGGTTGTAGTGTCCCGCTATGCGGAGCGCGGCATTTTGGCCAAGGTTGACGGACTGGGTCCCATGGACGAGGTCACTGAGCGCATCATGGACGCCATCAAAAACGTCAAAACTGCCTAATCAGGCATAAGCATTGTCAACGGCGCCTCTCTGGTGCCGGGTTGTGAAGGAGGGCTCCTTCCCGCTTTACGGGGAGGAGCCCTCAATCGTTTTAGCGAAAGGGTTCTTTCATGGTGTTTGGCCAGCAAAGAATTGAATACAAGACCATCGATCAAATGCGCATCATGCGCCGCAGCGGGCTCATCCTCGACGGTGCACTGAACACCACCATTGCGGCCGTTGCGCCGGGTGTCACCACAGCCGAGCTGGATGCCATCTTCGCAGCTGAACTGAAGAAGGCTGGGGCGACCTCCAACTTTTTGGGCTACCACGGCTTCCCCGCCTCCATCTGCACCTCTGTCAATGAAGAAGTGGTGCACGGCATTCCGGGCCCCCGGGTGCTGGAAGCCGGCGACATCATCTCCATCGACGGCGGCGCCATTGTGGAGGGCTGGCACTCCGATTCCGCCCGGACAACCATTGTTGGCGGGCCAGGCGCCGAGGATCCCGCGGACCGCCGCCTGAGCGACATCACCGAGGAAGCCATGTGGCGCGGCATCGCGGCCATGGCCAGTGCCAAGTACGTGGGCGACATTGGCGACGCCATCGACGAGTACGTCACCTCCCAGCCCGGGCCGGAACTCGGCATCCTGGAGGACTATGTGGGCCACGGCATCGGCTCGGCCATGCACATGGCGCCGGACGTGCTGAACTACGCGTCCAAGCACCGCGGACCGAAACTGAAGCCGGGCATGTGCCTTGCGCTTGAACCCATGCTGGTGCGCGGGGGACTGGACACGATCACCCTCCAGGACGATTGGACAGTTGTCACCACTGACAAAGCCCGTGCCGCGCACTGGGAACACTCAGTTGCCGTGCACAACAAGGGCATTTGGGTTCTGACAGCCGCCGACGGCGGAGCGGAGCGCCTGGCACCGTGGGGCGTCACCCCCGTCCCGCTGGACTAACGCTCTTCCCGCGCCCTCCCGCCTCTTCAAACTGACCCGCAGTCCACCTTGGCTCCACCAGAATTGACAGTGCACTCCGTAGCTTGGTCAGTGAAGCCGAAGGGGCCCGCGCCAAGACAGCGGCGGCCCCTCCGACCACCACCATGAGGAGTGCAAACCCATGCCCATCTATGCCCATCGCGGCGTTTCAGCGCATCTTCCGGAAAACACCCTGGCCGCCTTTTCCCGTGCCATTGAACTTGGCATCGACGGCATTGAACTGGACGTGCACTTGTCCGCCGACGGGGTCCCCGTGGTGATCCACGACGACACAGCCGACCGCACAACCAACGGCACCGGCAGCATAGGTGGGTTCACGGCGGATCAGCTTGGCCTGCTCGACGCCGGTGGCGGCCAGTTTGTGCCCACCCTCGCCCAAGTACTCAACCTTGCTGCCGGCAGCTTGCGGGTGAACATCGAGCTGAAGGACGCCCTGTCCGCCGGTCCGGTTGCCGAGGTTGCCTCCGGGATTCCGGGCCTGGACTGGTTTGCCTCTTCTGCTGACTGGAATGCACTGGCCGAATTGGGCCGCAAGGCCCCCGGCGCCAAGGTCTATCCGCTGTGCGTTGGACGGCTCGAGACGGTGCGGGCACTGCTGCCGGAGGGGACAAGCGAGGACCAGTTTGCCGGGCGCAGCCTGGACGCGGCCATCGCATTCGCGCTTAACCACGGCGGCGAGGGCGTGTCCATTTGGGAAGCAGGCCTGGACCCGGAAGACATGGAGCTGATCCACGGCGCCGGCCTGCAGGCGTGGGCCTGGACCATCAACGACCCCCTGCGCGCCCAGGAATTGCTGGACATGGGCGTTGACGGCATCTGCACCGACAACCCCGAACTGATGCTGGGTCTCCACCCCGCCGGCAACGGGGCACGTGGAGCTGCTGCCACGGTGGGCAGCTAGCCAGATGGCACAACTTACGCTCCCAGCCCGCGCCACACCGCGCAGCGGCCCCGAACCGCAGGGACGGACCCCTGTGGTGCAGCGCAAGCGCCGGACACCATGGAAATCCTGGCTGCTGTTTGTGCTCTTTGCCGGCCCCAATGTGGCCCTGCTGGTCATTTTCACGTACAAGCCGCTGGTCCAGTCGCTGCAGTACTCGCTGCTGCAATGGAACATCGGCTCGGCCACGGCACGCTTTGTGGGGCTGGACAACTACGCCAACTGGTTCACGGATCCCGCCACCGCAAACGTCGTGCGGGTGACAGTCATCTTCACCCTGGCCACGGTGGTGGGCGGCATGGTGCTGGGCCTGTCGCTGGCCCTGCTGTTGAACCGGAAACTGCGCGGCACGGGAATGGCACGCACAGTGGTCGTTGCCCCGTACATACTGTCCGGGGTCGCCGTCGGACTTCTTTGGCTCTTTGTCTTTGACCCGAACTTTGGGGTTCTTGGCGGCATCCTGAAGGCAGTGGGGCTGGGATCGCCCGACTGGTACAACGATCCTGCGTGGGCGCTGCCCATGATCATCGTCGTGTACCTGTGGAAAAACGTTGGCTACGTTGCCCTGATCTACCTCGCCGCACTGCAGGCGGTGCCCAGGGACCTGATCGAGGCGGCCACCTTGGACGGTGCCGGGCCGTTCGCCAGTTTCCGCAATGTGGTGTTGCCGCTGCTTGGGCCCACCACGTTTTTTCTCTCCGTGACCACGCTGCTCAGTTCCCTGCAGTCCTTTGACATCATCCAAGCCATGACCAAGGGCGGGCCGCTGGAGGGCACCACCACCATGATGTACCAGATCTATCAGGAAGGATTTGCCACCGGCCGGGCAGGATACTCCTCGGCGATTGCCACCGTCCTGTTCTTCGTCCTGCTGGTGGTCACGGCCGTGCAAATGTTGTTTATCCAAAAGAAGGTCCACTACTGATGAGCCTCGATGTGAGAAGGAAAACCGCAGTGACGCTCCAGGACGTGCCGCCGCTGGCGGATGGCGGCGCAAGGAAGACTGTGCCGTCGGAGCCAGGGCAGGGCTGGGCCAAGCCCCGGATCGGCGGCTACCTCATGATGTTGCTGGCCGTTGCCGTGATGATCCTGCCCCTGGTCTGGATGATGCTCGCCAGCTTCAAGCAGCGCGATGAAATCTATACGGTGCCGATCCAGTGGCTGCCCGGGTCCGCAAGCCTGACCAACTACGTCGACGCACTGGCTGCCGTCCCCTTTGGCAACTTTTTCATCAACTCGCTGATCACCACGGCCGTTGGAGCCACCCTGAAGATCAGCCTGGGTTTGACCACGGCCTACGCCGTGGTGTTTCTGGAATTCCCGTTCAAGAAATTTGCGTTCGGCCTGGTCGTGTTCGCGCTCCTGGTCCCGCAGCAGATCGTCATCATCCCCAACTACACCCTCATCTCCGACCTCGGCTGGATCAACACCTATCAGGGCCTGATCCTGCCCGGGCTCGCCAGCGCCTTTGGGACCTTCTTGTTCCGCCAGCACTTCCTGACCCTGCCGGTCTCCATCCTGGAGGCCGCGGCGCTCGACGGCGCCAGCCACTGGACACGCCTGTGGCGGTTTGTGGTGCCGGTCTCGGCACCCACCATCGCGGCGGTGGCGCTGGTCTCGATCGTGTCCGAATGGAATGAATACCTGTGGCCGCTGCTGGTGGTGGACAAGGCGGAAATGATGACACTTCCCGTGGGGCTGACCCTCCTGCAAAACAACGACGGCGTCACCAACTGGGGTGTGCTCATGGCCGGAACCGTGCTCATCACCGGTCCCGTGCTGATCGTCTTTTTCCTGCTGCAGCGCCGGATAATCACAGGACTCACCGCCGGTGCCGTTTCCGGCTGACCAACTGGCAACATCCCTGCACTGCACTCCGATTCAACCGTTCCATGCACAACCCTGCCCCGACCGGGCGGGCAACTTTTCAAGGAGATACGAATGTCTGCTTCACCGTTTGCACACCTGAACCGCCGCCAGCTGCTCCAGTTGGCCGCCCTCGTGGGCGGGTCCGCAGCCTTGGCAGCGTGCGGGGGACCCGCCGTCGGGGCGGCCGGGGGCGCAGCCACCGACACCGCCACCGACTGGACCTCAGTCACCCCCGCCAAGGAGATCACCTGGTGGTCAAACCACCCCGGCACGTCCAAGGACATTGAATTGGAGATCATCAAGGCGTTCACGGCCGAGAGCGGCATCAAAGTCAACCTTGTCACCGCCGGCGCCAACTACGACGAGGTTGCCCAGAAGTTCCAGGCGGCATCGGGCTCAAGCAACGTACCTGACCTGGTCATTGCCAGCGACGTCTGGTGGTTCCGCTACATGATCAACGGCCAGATCCTGCCGCTGGACCAGCTGGCCAAGCACCTGGACTTCGACACCGCCGACTTCAACAGCACGCTCTACGGCGACTATGAATTCTCCCAATCGCACTGGGCTGTCCCTTACGCCCGCTCCACGCCGCTGTTCTACTACAACAAAGCCGTGTGGGAGAAGGCCGGCCTGCCCGACCGCGCGCCAAAGACGTGGGCGGAATTCGATGAATGGGCGCCCAGGATCCAGGCCACCACAGAGGTGACCCCCTTGGGCCTGGGTAAAGGCACCTCATGGAGCGCCTGGTGGTTCTGCAACATGCTCTGGGGTGCGGGCGGCGCCTACTCCAAGGACTGGGCCATGACCCTGGACACCCCTGAGGCGCTTGAGGCTGCCAAGTACCTGCAAACAATCATCTACGACAACAAGAGCGCTGCCGTCACAGCGAAGGACCAGGTGGCCGACTTTGGCGCCGGACTCACCGGGTGCACCATCGCCTCCACCGGATCGCTGAGCGGCATCCTCGCCTCGTCCAAGTTCGACGTCGGAACGGGCTTCCTGCCCGAGGGCGCCAAGGGTCCCGCGTGCCCCACCGGCGGCACAGGCCTGGCCATCCCCGCAGGCAAGACACCGGAGCAGCAATTGGCGGCAGGCATGTTCCTGAAGTTCCTGACGAATGCGCAGAACACAGCGTACTTCTCCTCCAACACCGGCTACATGCCCGTGCGCACCTCGGCCCTGGAAGGTGCTGCCATGAAGGCCGTCTACGCCAAGACGCCGCAGTTCCGCACAGCCGTGGACCAGCTGGCAGGCACCCGCGTCCAGGACTGGGGTCGCGTGTTTGTGCCCAACGGGGACAAGGACCTGACCACGGCCCTGGAGAAGATCATGTTGCAAAAGGGTGATCCGGCCGAAGCCTTCGCCACTGCGGCAACGTCCATCACCAAGTCGTACGAAGAGAACGTCCTGCCCTACCTTTAGGAGCTGACCGTTCCTCTTCCCTTGCAACTAGCCCGCAGTAGTGGCTGAAAACGCGAATTCACGGCGTTTTCAGCCACTGCTGCGGGCTAGTTGCTTTCCTTGGTCCCGGGCGCCGGACATAATCGTCTTAGGGAACTGGCGCCATGCACGGCGTGCATCAGTCAAGCAAGGGGCGGCACATGAGCGCAGCAGCAGGAAATTCCTACGGGGCCATCACCGACGTGCCCGGCATTCGTGTGGGGCATGCCCAGCGCACGGGCAATGGCTGGCTGAGCGGCGTCAGCGTTGTCCTGCCGCCGCCGGGCACCATTGGATCCGTCGACGTCCGCGGCGGGGGACCCGGAACCCATGAAACGGATGCGCTGGATCCCACCACCCTGGTTCCCACAGTCGACGCCGTGGTTCTTACGGGCGGCAGCGCCTACGGCCTGGCTGCCGCGGGCGGTGTGCAGCGCTGGTGCGAAGAAAACGGCAGGGGCTTTCAGGTCCGCGGCGGGGTGGTCCCCATCGTGCCGGCGGCGGCGATCTTTGACCTTGGCCGCGGCGGCGACTTTTCAACACGGCCCAACGCCGACATGGGGTACGAGGCGGCACTGGACGCTGCCGGCTCAGCTGAAGGGGCCGACGTCGAACGCGGGAACGTGGGCGCCGGCACGGGCGCGGCCATCGGCGCCGGCACCTTCAAGGGCGGGCTGGGGACAGCATCGGTGGCGCTGACAGGGAAGAATGCCCACATTGTGGTCGGTGCCCTGGCCGTGGTCAACGCTGCGGGCATTCCCTGGCGCCCCGGGACGGCGCCGCCGCCGGCGGGGGAGGGGCTGAACACCACGCTGGTGGTTGTTGCCACCAACGCGACACTGACCGTGGCCGAGGCAAGGCGCACGGCCACGGCCGCCCACGCAGGCATGGCCCGCGCGCTGAACCCCGTCCACACCCTGGTCGACGGTGACACCATCTTCACGCTGGCCACCTGCGGGGCAGTGCTGGTGCCCGACCCGGACATCCCGGTGGCGGCACTCATTGAGTTGCAAAGTGCCGGCGCGGAGGCAGTGCGCCTGGCCATTGGCGACGGCGTTCGCAGCGCCAGTGCCGTGGACACACCGGCGGGCAGGCTGGAGCCGTACCCGCAAGATGCGGCACTTGGGGGCTCAATTTAACTTAATTGGCGCTATGCACTAGAGTAGGTTGTTGGTTGTCTATGCCTGCCCATTTGCGGCATGCAATAGGACGAACAGTAATCAGTAACAAATCGAATGCCGATGACATTCTTCCCCAATTGGAGAGGACTGTCTCGGCGCAACAAAGTTAGCGGAGGATATGGCCAAGAAAGATGGGGTCATTGAGATCGAGGGCGTTGTGACTGAAGCGCTTCCCAACGCGATGTTTCGCGTTGAGTTGACGAACAAGCACATCGTTCTTGCCCATATCTCAGGAAAAATGCGCCAGCACTACATTCGTATCCTTCCTGAGGACCGAGTTGTGGTGGAGCTGAGCCCTTACGATCTGACACGTGGTCGTATCGTCTACCGCTACAAATAACCACAACTGCAATCACGCAAAGGAATGCCATGAAGGTTAAGCCGAGCGTCAAGCAGATCTGCGATAAGTGCAAGGTGATTCGCCGTAACGGTCGAGTCATGGTGATCTGCGAGAACCCGCGCCACAAGCAGCGCCAGGGCTAATTTCCTCTCTTTCGAGGAAAACCCTGAGCAGTTGCTCACGCAAGAACATATATAAGGCAGCACAAGGTTGGACGAAGGCGGAGCAATCCGCAACCGTGCAATGGACCCCTGGTCGGAGGCCAGGGCCGCATTTAGATAATATGCGGGTGTACTGTCTACGACCTCCGGTTTACACAAGGAGCAGCCAAATATGGCACGTCTCGCTGGCGTAGACCTTCCCCGCGAAAAGCGGTTGGAAGTAGCGCTTACATACATTTACGGCGTCGGTAAGACCCGTGCAAAAAAGGTCTTGGCAGACACGGGGATCTCCCCGGACGTCCGCGTCAAGGACTTGTCCGATGCTGAGCTCGTTCAGTTGCGTGACAACATCGAGGGTAACTACAAGGTTGAGGGTGACCTTCGCCGCGAGGTTGCAGCTGATATCCGCCGCAAGGTCGAAATCGGTAGCTACCAGGGTATCCGCCACCGTCGCGGGATGCCCGTGCATGGCCAGCGCACGAAGACCAACGCACGTACCCGCAAGGGTCCCAAGCGCACCGTCGCAGGCAAGAAGAAGGCCGGCAGGTAGTCCCCACTACCTCCTTTGGAAATTGCTCCGCAATTTCCAAGGAACCCGGCTAGCGTGGGCCCAGGCGCCCACCGCCCGTTAAAAACTTTCGTAGGAGAATATAATGCCCCCAAAGACTCGTGGAGCGGTTCGTAAGCCGCGTCGCAAGGATAAAAAGAATATTGCGCTGGGCCAGGCGCACATTAAGAGCACCTTTAACAACACCATCGTTTCCATCACGGATCCGAACGGTGCAGTCATTTCATGGGCTTCTGCCGGTGAAGTTGGCTTCAAGGGCTCGCGTAAGTCAACTCCGTACGCTGCACAGATGGCTGCTGAAGCAGCTGCCAAGCGCGCACAGGAGCATGGCCTTCGCAAGGTTGACGTTTTCGTAAAGGGTCCGGGCTCGGGCCGCGAAACGGCTATCCGTTCGCTGCAGGCTGCTGGACTTGAGGTTGGCTCCATCTCGGATGTCACCCCCAGCGCCCACAACGGCTGCCGTCCGCCCAAGCGCCGTCGCGTCTAACGAGATTTAAGCAGCAGAGTTGGCCTCCACCAAATCAATGCGACAGGTGGGACACACGGCGTGCGCAGTCTGCACATCGAGGCTCGACTCAAACGACCAGCCGCGATCGCGGAAGGGGTAGAAGGTGCCGCCGCGCTGGTCGAATTTGGCGAAACAGGCGGTGGTAACGGTACGACTGCAATTGGGCAGCACCGGTAGGCCAAAGGTTTGGCTGTAGTGGTCGAGGTCAGATTTAACGTTGGGATTGTCGTAAGCGCCAATAACGGCCACGCGGCCGCCGGTGCTAGCAGTGACGCCGTAGGCGCTGCGCAACTGGGAGGGGCTTAAGCCGGCCGGAAGGGCGTTGGTATTGGCCGCCGGTCTAACGTCGCCGTTGGCCTGGCCGAAAACTTTGGCCTGGCAGGCTACATCGCCTCCAGCCGGTGCCGAGCAGACGGCATGGGTACGCTCAATGCGAGGACTGACGGGTGAAAGGAATGGCAACCAGGACGTGAGTAGTAGACCGAGAGCAGCAACATGTACCAACATAGACTTATTTAAACTCCTGAACAGCTTTAATGATTTTGGAGAATTCGGCGTAATTGAGGCTGGCGCCGCCCGGTAGCAG
>JBDTQM010000130.1:0-10797 GCA_039932175.1 Specibacter sp. | reverse complement strand
ATGGCGTCGCCGATACACCGAATCCGAAGGGTGAACGTATCGTTGAAGGACTCACCCGCATTAATCATTCCTCGTGTATCGCCAAGTGCATGTGCGGCTGCAGCCGCACTGGCCAATGCGCCCTGAATGGAGGATTCGGCAGTGTCACCGGCTATTATCACTCCCGCGATCCCACTGGCCAGAGGACGATGCCCGGGCTCCATGGAGGGCAATGCATCGGGAATGTCGTGGCGCACCAGCAATCTCCAGTGGGGATCATGAACCCCCATGAGGCTGGCGGCTTGGGCCATAGCCTCGCTGTCATCCAAATGGTGCGCACCTGCGACGGTTGCCTGCACCAGATGGTGTCCGGCAGGGGCGTACGACGGGCACACATTGGAGATCACAGAGGTGTGGATCAGCCGGGAATCTCCTCGGACATCAAGGTAGAGGAAAGGCAACGTACTGGGACGATGAGGAGCATCGAACCACCACGTGGTCAGGGAATTCATGGTCGGTTCTGGCTGTCCAGTGAGGCGGGCACTAACCCGGGGACCGGTGGCCACCACCACCCGGTCAGCTGTCAGCTCCTCGCCGGAGGTGCAGACTACTCTCACTTGGCCATTGTGGCTGATGAGGGATTTCACTGTCATTGAGAATCGGATGTGTTCCAAGACCGGCTCGGCCAACTGATGTGCCACTGCCGACATTCCTTGCGCCGGCAACGACGGGATTCCCTTGGCGAAATACCAGGCCAGTGTTCGCGCTGAGGAAGCGAGGGTTTTTAGATCCCGGTCTGCCACCACACCCGAGAAGAATCTTTGGATGACCTTGCGTAAGGGCACAGAGAAAACAGCGTCGTCAATGACTTGGTGCAGTGTCAGCGATTCGCTGCGTGCAAGGCGGTTCCAACGCAGCAACGCAGAAACATCGCTTAGCTTGACCGTACCGCCGAACAATCCTCTCAGGTATGAGGGATGCCGGAAAGGATCGGCCACTATCTGAACACCAGACTCATCCCGAATCGCGACACCGCGCCCTAATGCATGAAGATCCAGGTCCTTGAGGTTCAGTGCCCGCCGAGCGTCCGGGTAGCCAGGATTAATGAGCTGAAACCCTCGGTCGCACCGAAATCCGTCAACCAGCTCGGTATCGACGCGGCCACCAACTCTTTGTGAGGCTTCCAGGACCGTGACGTCGTGCCCCTGTTCCGACGCCAGTCCTGCGGCACGCAGCCCCGCAAGTCCGGCACCAATCACAATTACTTTCACGGCAATTTCCTTCTTCGGTCAGGAACCATCCTATTATTTCGTGCCGTTACCAGAGCTTAGCCTCGATCCGCCAATTAAAGCCTGTGAACTATCGGTATTTTTCACCACGAAATCGCCCTCCCCGGGTTAAATTGAACTTTCTGTAGAGCAATCTTTCCAAGAACAAAGGGGCACTTCGCGGTTGTAAGTTTCTCACCGTCCAACCCGGGCGCCGTCGTTCAATGCAGAAAGTTGCTGCTGTAGCCGTTCCGCCAGCGCATCTAGATTCAACACCACACCGGAGGAGATGCCGGAGGCGATCAACAGGATACGTGCCGCCAACGCGAACATTCGCTGGTCCGTTTTGCCCGCTGCGGGTACCGACGCCGTTGACTCGTGGATTCGGGGTGCGGATTTACGTAGGGCTTTTTTGACAGTCGGTTCCACCGCGATATGCAACGGTTCCGGAGTACCGTGATGACATGACTGATCAGCAGCCTTACAAAATCGTGCGAAGTTACGATGATTTTGAGGTACGCCGCTATTGTGAGCACCTCCTTGCCGAGGTCCTTGTCCAGGCAACTTTTGAAGACGCCGGCAACCGCGCGTTCCGGTACCTTTTTGCCTATATCAGCGGAGAGAACCAGGCAAGCCAGAAAGTCGCGATGACCGCCCCGGTGGTGCAGGATGCTGCTCCGGAAAAGATCTCGATGACGGCGCCCGTCCTGCAACAGGCAGTTGAGGTCCGAGGGGGTGACGGCGGGACCCCACAGTTCCGGGTTGCCTTTGTCTTACCGGAAGGTTTCACGATCGAGAACGCGCCGCGACCCACTAATCCCAAGGTGCACCTAAGGACAGTTCCAGAGAGTCTTGCTGCGGTTATCCGCTTCAACGGGCGCTGGAGTGACGTGCGCTATGAGCAGCATCTTCAAGCACTGAGAATTGCCTTGAGAGAAGCGGGTCTCGCGTCGGTTGGCACACCGCGTTTCGCAAGATTTGATCCGCCGTTCAAGCCATGGTGGATGCGTCACAATGAGATAGTGCTTGACCTGCCGGAGCCCGACCATGATGGCACCGGATACAGCTCCACATAGACCTCCGGGGCTTCAGGCCACATGGCAGGGTGAGTCAATTACCGTGGGGTCAGGCGTTGTTTGGATTTGTATCGCAGGATCAGCTCGGTTCCTGGATGACGCTTGTTGGTGGCCCCGGATGCGCCATTCGCTTTTCAGGCGGTGCCTGGAGACTGCCGATTCGCGGGCCCAGATCGCTGCTGTCGTTCCTGACAGGGCTGCCGGAGCTGGGCCGTGGCAGCTCCGGCAGCCGGCCCGTCGATCAAAGGAAGACACCTGTTTGCCCCAGGGAGTGCCTGCACTGATCACCAGGCCCAGGAGGATCGTACCGATGATCTCCACCCAATGCTTGTACACACGATTATCACGTGCTTGAGGTTATTTCCGAGTGCGCTCGTCAATCTGCTGGCGGCGATGGACCCTGCCGCGGGCAGCAACAACATCAGAACTGTCTCTCACACGGACTATCCCAATACGTTCTGCAGCCGCATCGGCAGGGACAAGGTGATGGCGCACGTCCGTTTGAGAACGTACCGGGCAACCAGGCTCTGGGTGGCCAAACCTGATCGGCCTGTCCGGCCATGGGAAAACTCACCACCCGGCCGTGCCAGGACCACCTTTGAATGGACCAACGATCTGCGCGGTGATCCAGCCGCCGTAGAAGTCGCCATCCTGAAAGGTCACCTGCTCGCCGTTGACTTCGCAGGAATCCATATGGCTCGGGTACAGGGCCACTCGCGTGCTGAGGGCCTCGAAACCCCGGGTGGGTTTTGGGTAGGTCCACCCCGCGCGGGGAATGCGGATTCCGCCGGCAACAACGTCGAAGTAGTGCGCTTCGCCCTTGAACTCGCAGAAAGTGGTGCCCTCTGCCGGAACCAGTACACCGGCAGGGAATGAACCCATCGGCAAGTAGTAGACAGGTGGATGGCTCGTCTCAAGGACGCGCACAGCATCGGTGGTGTCGGCCATCACCTGCCCGCCAAGCCGTACGAGGACCCGATCTGATCTGTGCTCAATCCTTGGAGGACGCGGGTAGTCCCACACTGACTCTTGACCGTTCTTGGGCTTGATGGGTTGGGGGCGCCGGGAGAAACCTGAAAAACCATGGGCAGTATTCATGCGCCCATGCTGTCACGTGTAGCTGGGATGCACATGGGAATGAGGGGGGAGGTCTCGGTTGCCTCATGATTCCCCTGAGGCGTGAGGAGGTTTGGTGATCTGGTTTGGCGCGTTTGAGGTCAATGTTCGGGCAGCCCGCGGCGCAGCCAGATCAAATTTTCAAACACCAAGCGGCATTTGACTGGTCGTGCCCAAGGCCCGCACCACTCTGAAACCAGTTCCCACACCGTCGCATGGAAGCCATCCTTTTGAAGCGGAATGTCAACCGTTTTCGCACCCGGGCGCAGGCTGTGGCCCCGGGAGTTGGCTTCGAGTTGCTTCATGTGTGGCTGTTGCCTGGGTCTGGGGGCTACTCCACCGCGCGGGGTGGCGGGCCACCGTGACGCCCGGGCGCCGGCGGCTCCTGCGCTGCACCCTTCGGTCGCGTCCCACGT
Organism: Specibacter sp.; assembly: GCA_039932175.1. GTDB lineage: Bacteria > Actinomycetota > Actinomycetes > Actinomycetales > Micrococcaceae > Specibacter. The sequence continues at coordinate 6,942 of JBDTQM010000130.1, read as the reverse complement.
CGGTTTGCTCCGGACAACGCGGGGATATGGCACCCAAGTGAAGGGTGCTGCGCGTCAGAACGGTTCCATCGGCACGGTGTCTCCGGCCCCGAGTCAGCCAAACCCGGGCAGTTGCGACGTAGAGCCATGCATTGAGTCAAACACCCGGCTCGCGGACTCGCCGTGCAGCTACTGAAAGGCGACAGGGGATGAACCCGGGGCGCCCTGAAAGCCACGGACGTTGGTGGGCCGGACGTTGCGGGCGGCAGCAGCCCGGCCGAGGTCTGGAGCGCCGTGCGAGCATCACGATAATTGGGTGATGATTATGCAAGTAAACCGAGTGGGCCGCGTGCGAAGTGCCCTGGATGCAGGTGTTGCCGTGACGCTCCTGGCCCCGATTCTTCCGGCCTGTTCCGCAGCAACCACGGGCCCGGTGCCGGGTGCCCCAAGCGCGTCGGTGGCCACCTCCATGCAGGTGAAACCGCGCGAACCCCGAACGCCTCTGCCCGCAATGTGTCTGTGACCGCTGCCGCGGACGTTCCTGCCCCGCGCCTCCCAGGAGAAGAGTGGCATGGGCCAGGGCAACACCGCGGCGTAAACGCTGCCGGCCATGACGGCCGTCACGGGAGGAAGTCTTTTGCCGTGGTCCAACCAATTGGCAGGGTGATCAGCCATAATGGAGTGATATGACTAACGCGAGCGTTTCCGAATTGCCAGAGAACTTGCAGCAGGCCGGGAAGAAGACCCGGTCCCCAGCAGGCTCGGCCAAACTCTCAGAAGTGGCCGCGCTGGCCGGTGTCAGCGAGGCCACTGTCAGCCGTGTGCTCAACCGCAAGTACGGCGTCTCTGCGCGAACGCGTGAACAGGTCGAGGATGCCCTGCGCCAGATCGGCTACGAACGCACCGTCAAGGGTGAGATTGTCCTGGTCTTGGTGCCCGGCCTGAAGACCCCGTTCTTTGGTGAGATGTGCAACGCCATTGAAGCCGAATTGAGCCCGCACGGACTGCGCGCCGTGGTTGGCCCGGTACTGCCGGGCTCCGTCTATGAACGTGACTACGTGGAGGCGTTTGTTGACACGGGCATCGCCGCCGTCATCTTTCTCTCCTCCAGCAACACCCTGACCAAGCCCGACGATTCGGCCCGGGCCCTGCTGGAATCCCGCGGCATTCCCTATCTCTGCGTCAACGGCGCGTTCGAGGCAGGGGAGTCCCCGGTATTCTCCACCGACGACTGGCGCGCGGCCGAGCTCGCCGTGGACCACCTGTACACCTTGGGCCACCGCCGCATCGGCATGTGTGCCGGCCCCGTGGGCAACATTCCGGCCGATCGGAGGGTGGAGGGCTTCCTGAACGCCATGGATGCCCGCACCATCGACGGCGCAGAGGACTTTGTCCTGCGTCACCACTTCAGCGTGGACGGCGGCCGGCACGCCGCCGATGCCCTGCTGGACCTGGGCATGACGGCCATCGTGGCATCGAGCGATGAAATGGCCCTCGGCGCCATCCGGGCCATCACCCGGCGCGGGCTGCGCGTGCCCGAGGACGTCTCGGTCATCGGCTACAACGACTCCTACATCCTCGAGTTCACCGACCCGCCGCTGACCAGCGTGGCCCAACCCGTGGACCACCTGGCCCAGGCCATCACCCGGACCCTTGTCACCATGGTTCAGAACCGCGCAGTGCGCACCGACGAAGTCCTCATGGAACCCATGCTGCATGTACGCCAGTCCACTGCACCCGTAGCCGCGGTCTAAGGCGGATGTTCGACGCGCGGAACCAGCCGGGCGGCCCGGCCTCCCGCCGCTTGAGCATGCCAAACACGTGGCTTGGCGCGCTCAAGCGGCCGCGGGGGCTTGGTCGGCTCAGGGCAGCTTCTGCGACCGGTACTCGCCCGGCTCGAGGGCGATGATTTCAGACCCCGCTCTGCTGAGGTGGGGGTCCTGGAACTCCGCACCCGTCCCGGCCAGGACCTCCCAGCTGAGGCGGTGCCCCGTGCCGTTCCGCAACCACACCTCGCCGCCGGAAACACCGGCGTCGATGGTGCCACCCCCGAACGGGATGTTGAACGCCTCAAGCCGCCCCACGCTGTCGGGCAGGATGGTGCGCGTCGTTACGGATCGGCATGCCGCGTTCGGCTGCAGGCCGAGCATGCCGGCCACGATCTGGGCCACCAGCGTGAAGGACACCTCCGGATAGCTGCCATTGAGCCCCTGCTGCGGCACCACGTGCGCCTTGTTGCGCAGGGCGTAGATGTGCCGCATCCACCGCCAGGCAGTGGTGGCATCGCCGTGCCGCAGGTACAAATCAGGCAGGTACGTCAATGCCTCGATGTTGGCCGGGCCGTCCACCGGGTCTGCACACAGGCTGTCGATCTCCGTCAGCAGCGGAACAGAGCGGGGATCTCCGGCGAAAAGCCCCTTCAGGGGCATGAGGTACGTTGTCTCCCTGCCCCACTCCGTGACCGGCACGCCATCCACCGTCCAACCATTGACCACGGCGCCGTCGCCGGCCCCGCGGCTCCACGTGTCGCGGAAATACGCGGCCAGCGCCTGCCCCTTGCGCTCGAAATCCGCAGCCTTCCGAGGCTCGTTGCAAGCTTGTTCCAGCGCTGCGGCGTGCAGCGTGGCGGCATATTGTGCGCCGAAGGCGTCGCCGGCCTCCCTGAAACGCGCCGTGGGGTGCTCGTTGTAGCTGGCAGCGCCTTGGAAGATGCCCAGGCCGCTGCCCTCCGCCACGCCGTTGGGCCTGTGGGTGTCGTGGGCGGCGAGGAAGCTTCCCATCGTGGTGCGCCAGAAATCGCGGTGCCCCAGCAATCCGGCATCGCCCGTCCACCGGTACAGCACATGCACCAGCTCCACCATTTCAAAGATGGCCGGGACCTCGCGCACAAACTCCTGCGGTGAGCGGTAGTCAATGGCGAGAGGGGTCTCGCCGTCGAAATTTAGTGCCCAGACCGGCCAGCCGCCGTGGTCGGCGGTGGCGGTTGCGAGCAGTGCGTTGAGCATGCCCGCGTTGTGGTGCTGCCAGCCGAGCAGCTGGGCCCCCACCGCCTGATGGGCGAAGTCCCTCAGGTAGTAGCCGCTGCGGTGGGCGTAACCTGCCCGGTAGCTTGACCGGTAGGGAGCCTGCCGGTGGGGCCCGGCGTCGGCTTCGGAGACATTGAGCGGGCCCACTGTGCGGTCGTCAACCACCGACTCTGCGGCAGTGTGCTTGGCCCACTCAAACATTTCCGCCAGCTCGTCGTTGTCGGATTCGACGCGAATCCCGCTCACCCCGCCAGCACCTCAATAAGTGCCGCTTCCTGCGGGCGCAGGGTGGGCATGGGCAGGCCAATCCTTGCCAGGAACGAACCCTGGACCACGACTTCCTCGTTCCACCATCTCGGCTGCCAGCGCGCCGAGATGGTGTCCACGGCGCCCTCAACGGCGACCCGCGTGACGCGGTAGCGCCGCTCGGGGTCCAAGCCGGCCATGCGCAGGGCGGGCCCGGGAATGTGCGGCGGGGAATCGATCGCGGCCAGAGTGACGATGGCGTGGCTGCGGTCCTGCGAGACAACGCTCTGGGCGATGTGCGCGTGCTCTGTTTCCAGGCGGTGGAGCGTGCCGCGCTCAATCAGGGGGGCAAGGCGCTTGACATGCCCGATCCACGCTGCGAGCTCCGCCAAGTCCTCCTCGGAGGCCTCACGCAAATCCCACTCGATGCCAAAGCTGCCCATGAGTGCCGTGATGGCGCGGAAGGTCATGGAACTGGTGCGGCCCGTGACGTGGGCCCGAGCGGCGCCCACATGGGAGCCGAGCAGTTCCAGCGGCATGAGCAGGCTGGTCCACCGCTGGATGCGCTGGCGTTCCAGGGGATCGTTGGAGTCGGAGGTCCAAAAGCGGTCAACATGCTCCACCACGCCAAGGTCAATGCGGCCTCCGCCGGCGGAGCAGGATTCGATCTCCAGCCAGGGGCAGGCCGCCTTGATCTCGTCCAACAGGCGGTACGTTGCCAGGGTCTGCCCGTGCACGCCGGCAATTCCCGTGGTGCGGTTGACAGGCTCCACCAGGTCGCGGTTGTGGTCCCACTTGATGTAGTCGATGCGGTGCGCCGTCACCACCTCAACGATCCGGTCCCGCAGGTAGGCAAATGCATCGGGGTGGCCGGTGTTGACCACCAGCTGCTGGCGGGCCAGAGGTGCGTTGCGGTGCTGCGGGCCCAGGATCCACTCCGGATGGTTGCGGGCCAGCTCGGAATCGGGGTTGACCATCTCGGGTTCAAACCAGATGCCGAACTGCATGCCCAGGGAGCGCACATGGTCAACCAGCGGGGCGAGCCCGTTCTCCCAAACCGTGGGGTCGATGAACCAGTCGCCCAGCCCCGCGCGGTCATGGCGGCGGCCCAGGAACCAGCCGTCGTCGAGCACAAAACGTTCGACGCCGACCCGTGCGGCCAGATCTGCCAGCTCAACCAGCGGCGGCAGTGAGTGGTCAAAGTACACCGCCTCCCATGTGTTCAGCGTGACGGGGCGGCCCACGGGAGGGTGCTCCGGACGTGCACGCAGCATGGTGTGGATGCGGCCGGAGACCTCATCGAGGCCTTCGCCGTAGCTGGCGTAAAGCCACGGGCTGGTGTACTCGCCGCCCGGTTGCAGCGCGATCTCACCGGAGTGCAGCAGCTCGCCCGCGCCCAGGAAGCAGCGACCGCCGTTGGTGCGTTCGGCCCACACCCGCTGGTTGCCGGACCAGGCGTTGTGGATGGCCCACACCTCGCCGCGGGCAAAGTCGAAGCCGGGGGTGCCGGCAAACAGCAGGGTGGCGGCGTCCGGGCCGGTGCGTCCGCGGCGGTTTTCACGCAGGTGCGTGCCGTCCACGAGGGAGCGGCGCTGCGGGCGGCGTTCGCCGTTGTGGCGCCCGGTCAGGTCCAGCAGTTCCGTGGCCCGGCCCGGGATGGGCAGTGCAAGGTCAAGGCCCTCGAGGCGGTACTCGGTCTCGCCGTGGTTCGTTGCAGTGGCGCGGGTGCGCAGCAGGCCGCCGGGCAGCAGCTCAATGTCAATGGCCACGCGCAGTTGGCCGGTGACATCCAGGCCCCGGGCCGTGACCTTGTGGGCTTGCTGCGGCGTTGCCGCCGGGGTGTGCCGGTAGCTCACCTGGCGCACATCGGCGAAGGATCCCTGGCCGGCGCGGTGCCCCGCAATGCCCGGGAACCCCATCCAGCCCTGTTTGGCCTCGGGCAGGATGCCGACGGGCAGCGGGGCGTCCGGTTCGCTGGTGGCGCGCACCGGATGCATGTCCGCCAGGATGCGTTGCCCGGTGGCGGCATCCAGTTCGCCCAAGGCTGCGCCCCAGTACGCTATGGCGGGCAGTGCCTGTGGATCAGCCGCGAGAACCACGCTGACTCCGGCGCTGCTGAGGTGTATGAGAGAGGTTTCCATATTACTCCTTTGTAATTTTGCAGAGAAAGTCTGCATATATACTTTTATCATGGTACCGTAGTGTGACAACGCTCACTAGGAAAGGTTTGTGGACAATGAAGTTCTCGATGAAAGAGCTGGGACGTCGCGACGTACTCGCCGCATTTACGGCTGCTGCTGCGCTGGGGCTCGTAGGATGCTCCACCCAGGCTGGAAAACCCTCCGCCACGGGCGAAGTTGGCGGCAAGATCACCGTTTGGACCTGGAACGCACCCGGGGACGGCCTCAAGGCTGCCGTCCCCGCCTTCCAGAAACTGCACCCCGGTGTCGAGGTGGACGTCCAGGATGTTGGCAATCCCGCCATCTGGGAGAAGATCACCACCGGCATGGCCGCCGGCGGCAGCGGCCTCGCGGACATTCTCAACATCGGCATCGACTACATGGGCAACTATGCGGAGAAGTTCCCCAAGCAGCTCCTGGACCTGCGCGAGGTGGGTGCCGACAAGCTCTCCACCGAATTCCCGGCAGGTTCTTGGAAAAGCGGCCAGGGCCCCGACGGCCAAGTCTTCGGCATCCCCTATGAGGTCAACGCGGCCGGCTTCTTCTTCCGCCAGGACCTCTTCAAGGAAGCCGGAATTGACTACGCCGGCATCAAGACCTGGGACGACCTGCTCGCAGCGGGTGTGACGTTGAAGGAAAAGACGGGGGCCTCCCTGTTCAGCATGGACAAGGCCGGCACCGTGGGCGACTCCGCGGGACTCTTTGAACTGCTCATGGGCCTGCAGGGTTCGTTCTACTACAACGCCGCCGGTGAGATCACCGTCAATGGCGACAACGGTGTCAAAGCCTTGGAGATCATCAAGAAGGCCAACGACCTGGGCCTGGTCGAGGATGTGCCGGGCAGCTGGGACAACCTGCTGATCACCCTGCGTGGCGAGCGCAAGGTTGCCACCACATCCTCCGGCGGCTGGTTGAGCGGCGTCATGGAGCAGGAAGCCCCCGCCATGGCGGGCAAGTGGAGCGTCAGCCTTCCCCCGGCAGTCACCCCCGGCGGCCTGACCGGTGCCGTCAACGGCGGCACCTACCTCTCCGTGCCGAGCTCCAGCAAGAACCAGGCAACGGCCTGGGCATTCATCAACTTCGCCCTCGGAACGCTTGAGGGCCAGAAGCTGGCCTATGACGGCGGAGGCATGTTCCCCGGCTTCAAGCCGATGCTGGACTCCGAAGGCTTTGTTGCCCCCAGCAAGTACTTCAGCGGGCAGAAAGTCAACCAGATCTTCATCGACGAGCTGAACCAGGACACCCCGGCGGTGAACTACACCAGCGACTATGCGCGTGCATTGAAGGCATACGTCGATGCACAGACGCGCGTCCTGCTCAAGGGCGCCGACCCGAAGACGGCCCTGGACGAGGCCGCCAACCAGGTCGCGCAGCAGACCGGTCGCAAGTTGGCCGCCAACTAGCAGTTCAACCAGGGTGCGCCGGCCTGCGGCCGGCGCACCCATGAAAAGGCCTTCACCATGAAATCACTTCTTCAAACACCGGCGCCGGAGACGGCCCGGAAGATTCCG
>JBDTQM010000129.1:0-10820 GCA_039932175.1 Specibacter sp. | reverse complement strand
GACGGCCAGCGCAACACCAGTAACACCTGGTCGTCGGACAGCTTGAGACGGCCAGCGCAACACCAGTAACGCGGGGCGGGCAAGTTGAGAGCATCTTTATGCATTCCTTGCCCGCCCCTAACGTTCGGGTCTGCTGGCCTGCACAGATGGGGTCGCCGCAGAAAACGGCATAAGTCGTGCAGCAGGTTCAAGCGGTCATCGCAATACCTTGTCAATGGACCACACCCAGAGCATGTCCGTAGCGGGAACCTTGACCGGACAGCAAGCGATGGAGCCGATAGATACGAACGGCAGATAGGATTTTCATGAGCCTTCTGGTGATGAGTGCCTGTCTCGTCCGCAACTAGACCAACTTGCTATGCCACTGTGGCACCGGTCATCTCGAGGGCCGATCCCCATCCGGCCCGGTGAATAATACCCCGTTTGGCATCAAGAGAATGTCGGGCGCAAGCTGCATTTACTTCTCTGATTCTTCAAGCCGGGGGCTACGCTGGGGAGACTCCAGAAGTGGAGAGACCAGGCAATGTGAATGGACAGGAGTCGGGTTGATCAGTTCCCGAACGATCAAACACATAGTGGTTTTGGTGATTGTTGTGGCCTTGAGTCTGCTCAACGCCTACTCGCTCAAAACCCTCGAGGTCGTGGGAATCCCATTCATTTTTTCCACGGCACTGATCCTGCAACTACTTCTGCTGGTGACCTTCATCTTCAGCTTGGCTATCACGCTGAGAACACCCTTGCGGATCATGGGATCCATTGTTGTTTCGGCGGCCCGTGGGGTTCAGGAAAATGTTTACGTTACGTCTTGGCGCATACGCCAACCTCGACTGGTCGCCTGGGTCGGGCGGCGGTTCTCACTTAAGCATCCAGCGGGCCTGATCCTGACTCTGGGCACGATTGCGGCGGCTGCCGCAGTGGTTACTTTCTTGAGCGTTGCCAACGCCGTCTTAGCGAAGAGCACTTACGCGGCTGTCGACCAACGGATCTTGAATCTGGTTCCGGATATCCGGTCCTCGGGCCAAAACGCATTCTTCGTCTTTTTCACCTTTGGCACCAGTTGGCTGTCGGCTGTGTTCTTCCTGCTTCTTCTCGGGGCGTCAACGTTGTGGAAAAAGCAGAGCCGTTGGCTGTTCTTCCTCTTTACTGGTGCAGCCGTCGCCACCAGCCTTGTTTCGACAGTGGCCAAAAGAGTTGTTGGCCGTCCTCGTCCGGATCGGGCACTGGGGCTCGTCACCGAAAGCAGTTTCGGATTTCCCAGCGGACACACCCTCTACGCCGTGGTCCTCGGCGGACTTTTGGCATATCTTCTGGTTCGCGCGTCCAAACCCTACGCGTTGAAACTCGCCATCATCTTGGTGTCGATCACGACGATTCTGCTGGTGAGCCTGAGCCGTATCTATCTTGGCGTCAACTATCCCAGCGATGTGCTGGGGAGCCTGATGCTGGGCCTGTGCATTCTTGCCGTACTCATTGCGGCATTGGAGATTAATGAGCGCTATGAAGTACTCAAGTCGTGGCGTTGGCGGGCATCAATCGTCCGGCCGTTACTTCTTGCAGTGGTAGCGACCCTGATATTCGCGGGACTTTTCGGTGCCCGACTCACCTCCTTAGTGGCAGTTTCTTCTTCAGGTCCACAGCAGCAGCCGTTGCGCTCGATCGACTCCAGCACAGTTGGGCAGCTCCCTGTCTACAGCGAAACGTTGACCGGAAACAAAATGGAACCGATCAATTTCATCTATCTAGGCACCCAAGACCAGATCGAGGCAATGTTCAAGCGGGCGGGTTGGCATAAGGCCGATCCCTCAACACCGGAAAACACGCTTCAGGCAATCGTGATCGCGCTGCGCAACGAACAGTACCTCACGGCCCCGGTAACGCCCTCCTATCTGAACGCCGAGCCAGAAACGATGGCCTTCGAACAACCCACCAATGCCAACACCTTGGTGCAGCGACACCACACCCGGTTCTGGAAAACGAGCTTCACAGTCCACGACCAGCCGGTGTGGGTTGCCACCGCAAGCTTCGACCGGGGTATCGGGGTGGGGTTGAAAACAGGTCTACCCACGCACCACATTGACCCGAACGTCGATGCGGAGAGGACTTACATCCTTGAATCCCTGAAGATCAACAAGCCGCGCATGATTCGTGTCGTTGATCCACAGCTGGGTCTAAATGCCACGGGAGATGGTTTTTTCACCGACGGACAGGCAGCCATCATCAACGTTGCGGAAACGGAAAACCAATAGTCCATCATGGCCTCGTGGTCAGGCTGGCGCGTTCCCGGAGGATGTATGAATCGAGGAAGCCCAGTGGGTAATGTCTTGTGTCGAGGCGGTGTAAGGATTCTAACGCTTTCGCTTGGACTGGAGGCTAGTGATCCGAGCGCGGTGGACCACGTGTTCGTGCCAGGTGAGCCACACGATAAAGGGGTCGCCGCAGACAACGGAAAAAATCGTAAGTTAAGAGTGAGCTGAGCCAAGTGGCCACTGGACTGCAGCTTGCCAATGGAAGCCACCCAGAGCCTGTCCGTAGGACGAACCCTTAGCGGACACTTTCTCCGTGAAACCTCCGTGCGCCAGAACCTGTCAAAGAATCGCTAGCAAGGTCCTTCCCGTCCATGGTGTTATAGATGCACTCGAAAGGGGCCCAACAATGCGATCGATTCCGTGCAAGCAATTAGCGGTGCTGATCGCCGTATTCGCACTCGCGAGTTGCGCGGCTGTGCAGCCAGCACCGTCAATGAGCACGTCCAGCCTGGGCCCACAGCTTGCAACTAATTTGAATTGCCAAGACGCTTGGAGCGGCAACACGGTCTCGGACGTGGATGCTCCTCGTGCAGAGGGCGTTTCTTCCCTGGCGTGGGCCGGCAGCCCAGCGGGCTATTCCTGGCCGATCCGGGACGATATGCATGGGTACCCATACACCGGCAATGGCGGGCAAGAATACGGCGGGTGGAAGACGCCAATAACCATGGACGCCGGATCTGGCGAGCGGACTATTAGTATTGAATCCCCGTCACATGCTGCCCTGATCATTGCCTCAGCGGCGGAATGGGAAACCGGTGATGCCCTTCGTGAAGGCCAACTAGGCCTCCCAACTTCCTACACCGTCACAGGGTGCGCCGACCGAGCCAGCTCGTTTCCAGGTATAACTCTTGTGCAGGGACCAGCCTGCGTCGTTATTAGAGTGACTGACACAGCTACAGCTAAGTCCTCCACCGTCTCAGTACCTATGTATGGAGGACACTGCCCATAAGGTCGGACAAGCTCGCAGTTCTGTAGCCATTTTGCTCTCCTCTTTGGGGAACGTCGTACGGCTTCATTGAAGAAGCCACGAAGCATCGCGCCAAGCTGGAGGGGCACCTGGGTATGGCCGACGAGTTCATGGCACTCTTGCGCGCACAGTAGACGAACCCCACCGTTTAGACCGTCCCCATGATCGCAGTCAACCCGGCCCACGCTGCCAGGTGACGGATCACCGACCTGGCTCCGGAGCATCCGCTGTCCCCAGCGATCCGCGAATCCCTCGAAACGGCAAAGTCCGGCTCACCGGTTGCCAATAACCATTAGAGAAGTTGAGTCTGTTTAGGGCGTGAGTGGGCCTTGCAAGACTCGTAGCGCGAGCCTGGTGTCACCTTCGATGGTTGCGGCACGTGCGAGATTGGAGCGTCCCCAGAGTCCGAGGTACATTTCGTGCAGGGGCGCACTAATTGATGCCCTTGCGGGACCCCGACCCAGTGTCCAGCTCCTGGCTCCGGGTACGTGGAAAACCACGGTATTTTCCAGGTACGCCATGCGTTTGAGCCGCTGCTGACGTGGGGCGAACATTGAGAGGACCTCATCAATTCCATCGAGCATGAAATCCTCTCCGAGCGCCGGGCCCTCCAGGCCTGATGCCTGGCAGGCATCGACAAGGTGGATGGCGTGCTCGTGTGCCTGGCGCCGAAGCCAGAACCCAGCCTTGCGCGGGGGCGGGCCAAAGTTCCAGCACGGCCTTTGGGGGTCAAGGGCCACCATTGCCCCCAGGAACGCATCCATGCCTCCGAGAAACCATGCTGTGGCGCCCCTTGCCGGCGCAACCGGTTCCTCCACGAACTGCCCCTCAAGAAGCACCTGAGCCACCCACCGTTCGATTGAACCGAGGTGCCCGAATAGCTCCTCAAGGCTCCAGGGCGGGCAGGCAGGAACTGAACGATCCAGTATTTCGTGCGGCTGGCACGCGAGCGTGCTGAGCCGGTCGAGATGGCTGGCCAGCTCGGAAAGGTAACAATCACGTGACATGAAGTGAGCATAGCCGGTCACCGAGCAGGCCAGCTCCTGCGGTCAGAGGCGAGACCGAAGCACGGGGAGAACGTTCTTGTGGCGGGATGGCGGAAACACTTCCGGGATGGATCGTCCCAACCGTTCCAGGGTCCGTCCTTCGATGGCCGCTTTTTCCTTGCCCCCGCTCACCCGTCTCCTAGACTTGGCACACCACGGACGACGAAGCCCACAGCCGTTCCCGGGCGTCGGCGGGGCATCACAGCCTTTCGGGGGAACAAAGTCATGGTCGCAGGTACCGCTAACAGTCCCTGATAAGTTGTGCAACGCTGAAAGGGGCGTTGGCTTCATCGCTACGGGCGGCTATGGCTCTCTGTAACGGAACCAGAAAGAGGCTTTGGACATCTTCCAAGGTCTGGAAGGCTCGCAGGCGAAGAATATCCGCCAGCCATAACCAACCGCTCCAAGGTCACAAGATAGCCACTACTCACGTTTTCTTCTGCTACCACCCATCGACCCCGATGACCCGGGCAGGTGGCCAGACGTTGACCGCGCAACCTCCCTGGGGCCACTGGAGGGCAATCACCGGGAAACGGGTTCCTGACCGGTGGTGCCGGGGCCCGACGAGTCCTTCTTTGGGTGGCGGCGTTGGCTTCGGAGCTGGAGGATCCGCGCCGCGCCGGCGATCGCGACCAGGAGCCCGCCCGCCACGGCGGCGATGAACAGTGCCATGCCCAACGACAGCTCGCCGGCGGCCCCAAGGTAGTTCACAGTCACTCGTTCCTGGTTCTGCAGGATAAAGATGATGAGCAATACCAAAATGACCAACCCCGCACTGACGGCCACCCAGACCACCCCGGCCCGCGTCACTTCCTCGGTTTTGTGATGCATGGGTTTCGTCGCCGGGAGTTTCGGTTTGGGAGGCACCGGTTTCTTCCCAGGACGCGAGGCTGGGGTGGAACCCTTCGAAGGGTTTGGCACTGGATGTACAGCCATGGCTTCACCGCCTTGATGCAACTCATCCCGTCGATAACGGGCTCATAGTGCAGATGCTACGCCGCCGCGCACCATGCGTCAGCTATCGATGTTGGACGGCCGGCGTCCACCTACTTGGTGGAACTGCCGGCTACTTTGCGACCGAAGCAAGGAACGACTTGCGGGACACCATGGAACTCTCTTATCTGTAGTTATCAGTGGGAGTTGTTGTATGTCACCAGATCGAGTCCTTGATGGCCTGTTTTCGAGAGAGCGATTGGTTGGCGTATGCGTGTGGTGGCAATGGATTTTAAGTAGACGCCTGTGGCGCGTTCCGGGGTGTGGGAGGCCACTTCGTGCACTGTGTGCGTGACGGGGCGGCGGAGCTGGCAAATGGAAGGTATACCGTGCACGATTCCGGCCAGCGTGTTATGCAATAATATGCGTATGAATGCAGATAACAATATATGTGGGCGTGGGCCCGACAGCGAGTATGTCGAGCTGGCGGTGGAGGTCTTCTCCATGTTGGCGGATGCCACCCGGGTGCGGATCATCATGGCACTGCGCGATGATGAGCTGCCCGTCAACCGGTTGGCCGAGATTCTGGACAAGTCTCCGGCGTCGGTTTCGCAACATTTGGCCAAGCTTCGCTTGGCCCGCATGGTTTCCACCCGCAATGAGGGAACCAGGGTCTTCTACCGGCTGGAAAACGAACACGCACGCCAGCTGGTTACTGACGCGATCTTCCAAGCCGAGCACAGCCTGAGCAATAGCCCACGACACCACCACGAAATGGCGAGGGACAGCGCGTGAAAACTTCCAGGGCCGGGACTGCGCATCTTGATGCTGATGGACACGATCACGCGCACGACGAGCACCGCCACAACCAGGGGCACGGCCACGGCCACGATCATGACGATCATGACGAGCACGGGCACGGCCACAGCCAAGGTCCCGACGGGCACACGCATCCGGGCGGGCTGAAGGGCTTCCTGTACGGCCTTCTTGTGCCACACAGTCATGACGCCGCCGATTCCATCGACGACGCCCTGGAAGCTAGCACCCAGGGCGTTCGTGCCCTGAAGATCAGCTTGTTCCTGCTGCTGGGCACCACCGTGCTGCAGCTCGCCGTGGTCCTGATCAGCGGGTCCGTGGCGCTGCTGGCGGATACCATCCACAACTTCTCCGACGCCCTCACCGCCGTCCCGCTGTGGGTGGCATTCGTTCTGGGCCGGCGAGCCGCCACCCGGCGCTACACCTACGGGTACGGCAGAGCCGAAGACCTCGCAGGATTGTTCATCATCGCCGTCGTGGCCGCTTCGGCCGTGGTTGCCGCCTGGCAGTCGATCGAGCGGTTCTTCCACCCGCAACCGCTGCACAACCTCTGGTGGGTCGTCGCAGCCGGGCTGATCGGGTTTGCGGGCAATGAGATCGTTGCGATCTACCGGATCCGGGTGGGCCAAAAGATCGGCTCGGCCGCCCTCGTCGCGGACGGCGTGCACGCCCGCATGGACGGATTCACCTCCCTCGCCGTGGTCCTGGGCGCTGGCGGCGTCATGCTCGGGTTCCCCCTCGCGGACCCTCTGGTGGGCTTGGTGATCTCGGCGGCGATCCTGGTCCTGTTATGGGGTACCGTGTGCAGCATCGGCCGCCGACTCATGGACGGCATTGAGCCGTCACTTCTGGACCGGGCCGAGCATGCCCTCGAGCATACCCCCGGCGTGCTTGGGATCGGCAGACTGCAGCTGCGCTGGGTCGGCCACCGCCTCCATGGAGCGGCCACTCTGGTCGTCGCTGACGGGATACTCTCGTCCGCAGAAGCTGTTGCCCATGAAGCCGAACACCGCCTCACCCAAGCCCTGCCGAACCTCGACGACGTTACCATCAGCACTACGAGCCGCAATGTCGCCGGAGCTGCCCGGTGATCTCCTTGTCCGTGTCGGCATCCGCAACCGCTGATAGTTGGCGTTTTTGGCGGCGCAGAATGGCAGGGGTGCCCGATGCCCAGTAAAAAGCAGCTGAAGTGCTGCCGTGAACGGCCCCGATGCGGGGACTGCGTGCTCCTGGAACTGCGCAACAATCCGCCAGCCCAGGGGAAGGGCCAGCGGAAGGGCAAGCCGGTGCGGTGACGGAAACTGGTCCCGCCCATCCCTGTGGTCGCGGACTCGCTCAGGGCGTGGGTCGTCTGGGCAGGAGGACGGCACACAGCGCGGCCATGCCAGCCAGCGCAATGGCGAGGGTACCCAGTCCCGCGGCCAGGCTGGCAACTGAGGCGATCCCGCCCACCAGAAGCGGGCCGCCGGCGTCCCCGATCTCACGTCCCATTTCTGCGGTGCCCATGGTCCGTCCCATGCGTTCCGGTGGCGTGGTGGCGGCCAGGTGTCCGAAGCCCAGTGGGGTGGTGATCCCGATACCTACACCAAGAACGACGGCGGACACGTAGAGGGTGGCGACGCCTGGTATCACCGCGAGTATCCCGACAGCCACCGCGATCATGGCCAGGCCGACGGCCATTCCCGCCCCTGTGGAAACGTGCCCGTCATCCCGGAGCCGACCCACCCAGGGCTGGATAAGTGTGGAGGAGAGGGCAAGAAGCGCCACGACGGCCATGCTTCCAAAGAGCGACAGGTGCAGGGAAGTGCCGAGCAGTGGAAGGAATCCGACGGCGATTCCCAAAGCTCCGGTGGCACCGGCCAGCGCCATGGTCGGGATGAGAAATCCTCGCTGCCCGGTCTGCCGGGCGAGGTCGATGACGGTGTAGCGCGGGCGGGTCAGCACCGGGAGGTTCGGCATTGCACATTGTGTCCACAGTGCCACAGCACAGGAGATCGCGGTCAGGGCCAGGAAGAGGACCGGGAGCCCGCCGGCCAGGATCAGTCCCGCCCCGATCAGCGGTCCCAGCACGTAGCCGAGTCCCTTCCATGACCCGTATTTGCCAAAGTGGCGTCCGGCAGCAGCGGGGCCAGCCATGCGGGCGACGGCGGCAGAAGAGGCCGGGGAAAACGCGGACGCCGCGGCACCCTGGCCCAGACGGACCAGGCTTAGCATGGCAGGGGTGGCGGCGAAGGTCCCGAGCAGGGAGAAGACCGCGAAGGCGAGCAGGCCACCGATGATGACCGGCTTGGCCCCGATCCGGTCGCTGAGGGAACCAAAAACGGGTTTGAGGATGACCTCGGCCAGGTCATAGGCGGCCAACAGCACCCCGAAAGTCAATAGGGCGATGCCCAGGTTGTGGGACTCCGCGCCGATTCCGGCGGCGATGCTGTGTGCCCCGAAAGCCGTGGTGAATCCTGCCGCGTACAACGGAGCCAGGCCCCGTACCGAGGGTCGGTGGTTTTTGATGGGCGCGATGCCTGCTTGAGGTGGCGGCACGGGCATGTTCGTCATCCTCCGGTGATTTGGCCGGTGTCCGCCACCGTGCCGTGGACAGCTTGATACACCAGTTCCGCGTACCCATCCACAGCGGTGTTACACACGCGCAGGTGCCGGTCGGCGTCCCGGGCCTCGGGCAAGTCAAGGACATCGCGCTTCTTCAAGTCCCGGTACCAGCGCCGCAACCGCTCCATGCTTTGCTCTTCTTCCTCCAACTCCGCGAAGGTGAACTTTTCCTTGGCAATCTCCCTGGCGATCTCGGCCTCAAACTTGCCGCAATCAGCACTAAATTCAGCCCATTCATCCACGCGGGCAGCCTTGAAGGCGTCGTACAGCAAAGCCCTTGCGGCCTCATCCCGCGGGGCCGCGTCGATCACGGCGAACGTCCCCCCTCCGTTACGGCACAATTCCCCGGATCGGTCCAGTTCCGCCTGGAACACCGGCCCGGCCGGGAGCGTCCAAACGCCGGAAGACACCGGGACGGCTCCGGTCTTGCGCAGCTGGCGCCACACTGCAACCCGGTGCCGCGAGGGCTCGGACGGTATCTGGACAATAATCAGGACCCACTCAATTTTCTGTGCCACAATAGAAATTGTAACAGTCGTTACTTTAGGAAGTGGATAATGCGAGAAATCAGAAAGGCAACGGAGAAGGCAACCGGGGACCGGACCCTGCTCGACAGGACCTTCCGGGTTAGCCTCATCCTCAAGGGCCTTGACGGAATCCTTGAGCTCATCGGCGGGGTCTTGCTGCTGCTGGTCTCCCCGGCCCAGCTCGGCTCCGTGGCCCGGTTCCTGACCCAGCATGAGCTCTCCGAAGACCCCCACGACCTCATTGCCAACATCCTGGTTCATTACTCCGGGACTCTGACCGTTTCCGCCTCCCTTTTCGGGGCCGTATACCTGCTCCTCCACGGGCTCGTGAAAATCGTGCTCGTCTGGGCCGTGCTCAAGGACAAACTCTGGGCCTACCCATGGATGGTCGCCTTCCTGCTGGTCTTTATCGCCTACCAGGGCTACCAGCTGGTAGTCGGCTTCACCATTGGCATGGCGCTCCTGACCGCCTTTGACATCTTGATCGTCTTCTTGACCATCCACGAATACCGTGCACACAAAACCCGAAACGCCCCAACCCAACCCGGCCAGGCGTGAACCCGGAGAGCTTGTCGTTTCCGGGGACGACTGCACTGCATGTCCACAGTCGTCTGCACTGCGATTGCGCGTCCGTAAGCCGAGAGCCAGTGCGAGTTTGTTGCACGATCTGCAGATTGGGCGTCCTTGAAGCATGTCCCATATAGATCTAGTGGAGTGTCCCACAAGCCGGTCCACCACCGGAGCGTCTGCAGGCAACTTCGGAAGTCTCTCCAAACTACGTGTTTCCAGGGGCGTCAGATTCGCGTTTACCCCGCCCGACGTAATGCCCGGTGAACGTGCCCTAACTGCAATGTAAAAGGCCACGAGTTTCTGCAACACCCTAGAGTCTCAGAGGTTCCGGCAACGACACGTCTCGTCGACCGGCCAGAGGCAGCGGAGCCGAATACGTACTTCGACCGCCTGAGCGGCCCGGCAATCGTCTGGGATGACGCCGCAAATGCCTGTCTTGGAGCGAAAAAGGGGAGCTAGTCATTCTGAAAAGGGGGAGTGGAATTTGAAGAAAATTTTGACGAATTGGGGGAGTAAAAAGGGGAGTTGGCCCCAAATGGCTCCGACCTGCGGGGTATAACCGCAGGTCAGAGCCCAATTTCGTGCCCCGGGCCGGACTCGAACCGGCGGCCAAGAGAATCTCACCCCCTGGATGTGGTGGGGTGCCGCTGTCTGTCAATAGTCGTGTATATTCGGGAACTTTCGCCGTTGTTGGTGCCTACGACATGTCACCAGTTGTCGTATTTTTCGGTTGAAATAGATGAGTAAAAGATGGGTGCATCTTGGCGAATGGCGACGTGATCCCTGATTTGGCTGCCAATTTTGTCGAAAGCAGGTTCATCAGGAATCCCCTTCGGGCAGTGCAGGCTACTGTCCGTGATTACCCGTTTACGCTCGGGGCAGGGGCAGGGGCAGGGTGCTGGTGGGTTGCCACGCTATCGAGACGCCTCCAGTGTTGGCCGGGGACGGAAATTCGGACATTAAGATTTTTAGATCAGAACGGCGGTTAGCGCAAAGCTGGATGGGATGGTTTCCGTCTTCCGCGGGGGATCCCTCCAGCACGCAGAGCGCG
>JBDTQM010000128.1:0-10831 GCA_039932175.1 Specibacter sp. | reverse complement strand
GGCTGCCGGTGCCCACGCACTGTCAACTGAAGGCACCACCGCCCTGTCTGCGGGCGCCGCCAAGCTTGCCGCCGGCGCAACGGTGGTGTCTGAGGGCGTCACGAAACTCTCAACGGGCGTTGGCGACGCAGCCGCGGGTGCCGGCAAGCTCGCCACGGGTGCTGCAACCCTGGATGCCGGTGCGGCCACCTTGGCCCAGGGTGTTCAGGGCGCGGCAGCGGGTTCAGCCGATGTGGCTGCCGGTGCCCAGAAGGTGTCCGGCGGAGCCGCAGCACTGTCCACAGGTGCCGGCACTGCCAAGGACGGCGCCGCGGCGCTGGCCGGCGGTGCGGGCTCGTTGAGCAAGGGCACCTCGGAGCTGGCAACAGGCACCGGGACGCTGCTTGACGGTGGAACCCAGCTCTCTGCCGGAGCGGACAAGCTGGCTGCCGGCAGCCAGCAGCTCACCGACAAGCTGGACGACGGCGGCAAGGCCGTCCCCAACGATTCAGCAGACCTGCTGGTGCAAAAGTCCCAGGTTCTGGCAGCCCCCGTGGCCGTCAACGCGCAGTGGTCCAACGAGTCCAAGAGTTTCGGTGAGGGCTTTGCGCCCTTCTTCATTGCCTTGGCCACCTTCGTGGGCGCCCTGATTTCCTGGCTGCTGCTGCGCGCCCTGCCCACCAGGGCCCTGGCCGCCGGCGCCAACGGCCTGCGTAGCGTCCTGACGGGCCTGCTGCCTGCCCTGGCCATTGGGTTGGGCCAGGTGTTGATCATGATGGCTGTGCTGCTGTGGGGCCTGGACATGAAACCCGTCCACCCCGTGGCCATGGCTGCGTTCATCTACCTGACCACGGTGGCGTTCCTGGCGTTGCAGCAAATGTTCATCATCATTTTTGGCACGGCAACCGGGCGTGTGGTCAGCCTGGTGCTCCTGATGCTGCAGCTGAGCTCCTCCGGCGGCACCTACCCGGTGGAAACCACACCCGGTTTCTTCCAGGCACTGCACCCCTTCATGCCGGCAACGTATGTTGTGAGTGGACTTAGGGAGCTGATGACTGGTGGAATAGACTCCCGGTTGTGGATCTCGGTGGCATTCCTTGCACTATTGGCCCTGGGATCGGTGGCAGTCAGCTCGTTCAGTGCGGGCCGCCAGCGTGTCTTCTCCATCAAGCGCCTGCATCCCGAGCTGGAAATGTAAGCAACCTCGGTGGGCTTCGGCCCACCGTCCAGCCATGCTCCTGCCCCTGACAAACGAAGGAATCCACAGTGCCCCGCATCTCCGCCACCAAACAGGCCATCTTGGCTGCCGCCCTGGACCTGGGTGCGTTGCACGGGATTTCCGGGACCACCATGGATGAGGTGGCCGAGCGGGCAGGGGTGGCCAAGGGCAGTGTGTATTACAACTTTTCCTCCAAGGACAAGCTTTTTGAGGAGTTGCTGACGGCGGGCGTCAGCTCGCTGTCGGCAACACTTCGCACGGCACGCCAGCAAGCCAGCGGCTTTGGCGCCATCGAGGCCATGGTTACGCAGATGCTGACGCTGATTGCGGAGCACCGGTCCCTGGCAAAGTTGATGGCTGCGGAGATTTTCCGCACGGACAGGGCGTGGCAGCACACAGTCAGCGCCCTGCGGCGTGAAGGCGTGTCCGAGATTGGCGCCGCACTGGCGCCCCTTGTCCCGGCGGACACCCCGGAGGCCACACGCCTGCTGATGGCCGGCGGCATTTTCGGGGCAACCCTCATGGGTGGGCTGGAATGGCTGCTGTTCACCCCGGAGACGCCCGTTGAGGAAGTGTCCGCCGCCATCTTGTTCACCTTCTCCGGCAAGCTGGCCGCGGGAGCCTGACCGGCCAAAATATGTGTGGCAGTTGTTGGACCATGTTTCCCTAAGCAAGCGGTTTCTTGTCCAACAACTGCCACACAGATCCACGGCGTCGTACTTTTTGGGTTACAGGCCCAGGATGCTGGTGGCGATCACGAAGTAGATGATCAGCCCGGCGGCATCAACAAACGTTGAAATGAACGGGTTGGAAAACACCGCCGGATCCGCTCTGACAGCCTTGCCGAGCAGTGGCATGAGCCCGCCAATGCTGGCCGCCATGGTGCACACTCCCAGCAATGTCAGGCCGATGACCAGGCCCATGGGCACTGTGAAGGCCAGCGATGCGATGACAAATCCCAGTGTTCCCAGGAGCAGTCCCAGGAAGGCGCCCACGCGCACCTCGCGGGCGAAGACCTTGAAAACATCCTGCGGGCGCACATCCCCCAACGCCAAGGCGCGGGTGATGGTGGTGGCCGCCTGGTTGCCGGTGTTTCCGCCCGTGCCGATCAGCAGGGGAATGAACAAGGAAAGCACCACCTGCTGTTCCAATGTCGCCTCGAACGCCCCAATGACCTGCACAGTCAAGGTGGCACCCACTGCCAACACCAAAAGCCACACAACCCTGGCCCGCACTATGGCGTTGACGGGGGTGGCCAAATAGGGGCGGCGCAACGGCTCGGTGCCACCCGAACGCGCCGCGTCCTCCGTTTCGGCGTCCTCAAGGATCCGCAAGGCATCGTCAACGGTCAGGATGCCGACCAGACGCTCTTCGGCGTCGACAATCGGCAGCACCAACACCTTGGCATCGGCACAATAGCGCGCAGCCTCCTCGGCGTTCTCGGCCGCCGGAAAGCTCAGCGGCTTCTTCATGACATCGGCGATCAGCGTTGAGTCGTCGGCGCGCAGCACGTCACGCAGGGAGATCACGCCCACCAGGTGGCGGCCGGTGTCCGTGACCGGAATCGTGTAGATGCTCTCGGCATCATCGAGTTGCGTGCGCACGCGGGCGAAGGTCTCCGCGACGCTCAGGTGCGGATGTGTGGTGACAAACTCCGGGCTCATGTAGCGCCCCACGGCCCGCTGGGGGTAGCCCAGAACCGTGTTGGTCAGTGCCCGTTCCTTCTCATCGAGCCCGGAGATCAAGCGGTTGGCAACGGATGCCGGCAGTTCATCCATCAACGCCACGCGGTCATCCGGGCTCAGCTGCGCAAAAACATCGGCAACGTCCGCTTCCTGCAGCCCGGCGACAAGATCCGCCTGAACGGACGCGTCCAGGCGCTCAAACACCTCAATGGCCCGGCCCTTGGGCAGCGTGCGGTACGCCACCGCACGCTCAATGGTGCTCAAGCGTTCCAGCTGCTCCAGCGTCTCTGAAATGTCCAGCGGCGCCAGGGCCTGTGCCACGGCAGCGAGATTGTGCGCGCCCAGGCCCTTGCCCAGCAGCACGGCACTGTCATCAAAGGACTGGATGGGGTATTTGATCATGGTCCGGTTCCCTCCGGTGGGTGCACACGTCAACATGCCTCGGCGCAGGCCAAGGCTGTGTGCAAAAAATGGGTGTGTGTCGTCATGCGCTGAAACCGCTACCGCACAAGATCGAGGCCGGCCGGGAAAACCCATCTGAGGCCCGAAGCAAAAAAATCGGGCGTCCCATCCACGGCGCAGCGACACGGTGCATCCGCCGGTCGCGCCGGCTTGCGGGAACTGCGCTTGCGGGAACTGCTTAGGCGGTTGTTTTCCTCTGGCGCAGGCGGGGCTCGCGCGGTGCGGTAGATCGACTATGTCCGTCTTCCATGCGTGCGGTCCACCTCCATCTACACCGGGCCCCACCGGGCCAGTTGACTGCCCTCGCTGGGAATCGTGGCGAAACCGGGCGTCCCTGCAATCCTAGGCCACCGGCCGCAGCAAGCACGAATCACGGGTGGGCGGCAGCCCGCGCCAGCCCGGAAGGCATTGTATTCTTCGCCCGCGTCCCCTAAGAATGGACTATGACTGTCACGTTGCGGGCCCTTGAAACAGCAGTTCCAGCCACCATCCTGGTCCAGCACCAGGCCCGGGACGTGTTTGCCGCCCAGCCGGGGCTGACCCGGCTGGGACAGCGCCTGGTGCGCACCTGCTTTGATTCGGCGGCCATTGACACCCGGCACACGGCGGTTGAAGAGATGAGCGTGGACTTCCACGGCTCCGACCCCATGTTTTACGACGGCGCCAGCGGGCTCCTGCTGAACCCCACCACCCGCGAACGCAACGACTTGTTCGCCGCCGAGGCCACAGCCTTGTTCATTGAGGCCGCAGCCAAGGCTGTTGCTGCCTGCCGGGATCTGTCCGCCGCCGACATCACCCATGTGGTGACGGTGTCCTGCACGGGCTTTTTCAACCCCGGCCCCGACTACAAGATTGTCCGTGCGCTGGGGCTCAGTCCTTCGGTGCAGCGCTACCATTTGGGGTTCATGGGCTGCTACGCCGCGTTCCCGGCCCTGCGTGCGGCCAAGGCGTTTTGCGAGGCGGATCCGGACGCCGTGGTGCTGGTTGTTTCGGTGGAACTGTGTTCGCTGCATGTGCGCACCTCCAACGATCCCGACACCATCATGGGCTCCTCCCTGTTCGCCGACGGGGCCGGGGCAGCTGTCATCACGGCCCGTGAGCTGCCGTACTCCGGCCCCGTCCTGGAACTGGACCATTTTGAAACCGTCCTGACACCCGTGGGGGAAGACTCCATGGCCTGGAACATTGGCGACCACGGCTTTGAAATGGTGCTGGACACATATGTTCCCCGGATCATCGATGAACACATTGTGGGGGCCCTGGAACCCCTGTTGGCCAGGGCGCCGGCCTTGGCGGGACTCCCCTTTGGCGACATCCGGCACTGGGCCATCCACCCCGGCGGGCGGAGCATTCTGGACAAGGTCCAGGCCAAATTGCAGCTGAGCGAGGAACAGCTGGTTCCGGCCCGGGAAACCCTGCGCAACTTCGGCAACATGAGCAGCGCCACCGTGCTGTTTGTGCTCAAATACATTCTGGAGCAGCCCTCCGCGGACGAACGGGAAAGCATTTGCGGCATGGCGTTTGGTCCCGGGCTCACCGTGGAGACGTCGCTGTTCACCAAGGTCTCACAACTGCCCGGCAGGGTTGGGGCCTCCACAGGGAGATGCTTTGAAGACGCTGTCAGGGCCTGAAAAGTTCCTGCGCGCCCGGGACCCCCGCGCAGTGGAGGAAATGGACAAGCCTGATTGCGATCTTGGCAAACTCCAACGGACCTACGCCCAGTTTCCGCTGATCAACGCCGTGGTGTCCGGCTGGCGGCGCAACTACCGGCACCGCATCCGGCCGCTGCTCTCCGCCACCGGCAAAACCACCCTGCTGGACATCGGCTGCGGCGGCGGGGATGTGGCCCGCAGCCTGGCCCGCTGGGCTGCCAGGGACGGCCTGTGGCTGGAGATCACAGCCATTGACCCCGATGATCGTGCCCTTGCGTTTGCCCGTGCCCAGCCACCGGTGCCACGCTTGTCCTTCAGGCAGGCCTTCAGCGCCGAGCTGGTCGCCGACGGTGCCGTGTTCGACGTCGTCATTTCCAACCACATGCTCCACCACCTCACCCCGGCACAGTTTCAGGGGCTGCTGGCCGATTCCACCGCCCTGGCCACCGCCGCCGTGATCCACAGCGACATTGTCCGCAGCCCCGTGGCCTACGCCCTCTTCGCCGCCGGGACGCTGCCCTTCTTCCCAGGATCCTACATTCGGCGCGACGGGCTGACCTCCATCAAGCGCAGCTACACGCCCGGTGAACTGCGCGCCATCGCACCCCCGGCCTGGACCGTCGCCGCCGAACGGCCCTACCGGAACTTGCTGCTCCTCACCCCGGCCGGCGGCAGCCATGCTTGACGTGCTGGTTGTGGGTGCCGGGCCGGTGGGCCTGCACCTGGGCGCACTCCTGCTGCAACAGGGCTTGAGCGTTCGCATCCTGGAACAACGCACCGCGCGCAGCGGCCACTCACGCGCCATCGGCATCCATCCCCCGGGCCTTGCCGCGCTGGCCGAAGCGGGCATTGCCCCGGAGCTGATCCGCGACGGCGTGCACATCACCGGCGGCGTGGCCCGCAGCGCCGGAAAGGACGTGTGCGAACTGCGCTTCGACGCCATCGGTAACCAGCACCCCTTCATTCTTGCCCTGCCGCAGGCACGGACCGAGGAACTGCTGGAAGCCCGGGTGGCCAGGCTCGATCCGGGCGCGTTGTTGCGCGGCCTCGCCGTCACTGCCATGCACGACGCCGGAACGCACGTCACGCTGACGGCCGCCCCGGGTGCCGGGACAGGGACCGGCGGGGTCTCCGGGCGGTCATTCACGGCCCGGCTGGTGGTGGGCGCCGACGGGGCCAAATCCACGCTGCGCCGGGAGCTGGGCATCGCCACGCGGGGGCGCAACTACCCCGACACGTACTTGATGGGGGATTTCCCGGACACGGGTTCCGACGGTTCCGCGGCCGTGCTGTATTTGGAACCCGGCGGCATTGTGGAGTCCTTTCCGCTGCCGGGCGGGCTGCGGCGCTGGGTGGCGCACACTGACACCCTGATGGACGGCGCCGGCGCGGCGGAGCTGGCCGGGCTGATTGCCGAACGCACGGGCGTTGTGCTGCCCGCGGGCGACAACAGCATGCTCAGCGCGTTCGGGGTCCGGTCCCGACTGGCCACCGGCATGGTGCTGGGCAGGGCTGCGTTAATTGGCGACGCCGCCCACGAGATCAGCCCCATCGGCGGCCAGGGCATGAACCTTGGCTGGCTGGACGCCGCAGCCCTGGCCCCCATCATCGGTGCCGCCCTGCGGGGCGAACCCACGGGGGCACTGCTGGAACGCTTTGAGCGTTCGCGCATGGCTGCGGCAGCGGCGGCCTCGGCCCAAGCGTGGCTGAACATGGCGCTGGGGCGCCCCCGGCCGGCGTCGTACCTGGAAAAACGGCATCAACTGGTCCGTGCCGTGTTCGGCGCCCAGTGGCCCAGGGACGTGGTGGCGCGGCGCTTCAGCATGGCGCCGTGGCGGGTGCCCTAACCCACCGGCACTTCCTCCGGAGCGGCCGGCTCGCGGATGCCGGACTTGGTGTTCGCAGCCTTCCTGCCGGTTGATTTAACCACCGCCACGGCCACCGCCGTCGTGACGGGGACGGCCAGCACCAGGCCAATGGAGCCCACCAGGATGCGCACCACTTCCTCGGCCAGTTCGGCGCTGGTCAGTGCGTTCAGCAGGGGCTGCTGATACAGGGAGACCATGAGCAGCACCGGCAGGGCGCTTCCGGCATACGCAAAGGCGATGGTGTAGACGGTGGAGGCGATGTGGTCGCGCCCAATCCGCATGGCGGAGGTGAACAGTTCGCCGGTGCTGGTGTGCGGGGCAAGTTCGTACAGTTCCCACACGGCCGAGGACTGGGTGATGGTGACGTCGTTCAACACGCCAAGACCGGAAATGACCAGGCCGCACAGGATCATCCCGGACAGCGACATCCCTTGGGTGAGGCTCAGCAGCTGGTAGGCGTTGTGGTCGGAGGTGCCGGTCAGCGCGGCCGCGTCCACGGCCCAGTAGGCCATTCCCGCGGTGACGGCCAGCCCAAACAAGGTGCCCAGCAACGCCGTGGACGTCCGGGCGGAGAAGCCGTGGGCAAAGTACAGCACGCCAAACATGATGGCTGAGGAGCCCACCAGGGCCACCAGCAGGGGCGGCTGCCCCTGTGCCAGGGCGGGCAGGATGAACCAGGCCAGCACGGCAAATGCCCCGCCCAGTCCCACGATGGCGCGCAGGCCGCGCCATCTCGCCACGGCGATGACCACCACGGCGTAGAGCGCAGCGAGCAGGCCCATCGGCATGGTGCGGACAAAATCCATGAAGACGTACTGCGTGCCGGGATTCTCGGTGCCGGTCATGCCCGGCAGTTTGGAAAGGTTCAGGAAACTGATCTTGTCCCCGGCATCCACCCCGCGGGCCTGGACAATGTCGGGGCTGACAACAACCGGCATCTCCGCGCCCCCGTCCACCGCCGTGTAGGCGATGAAACAGCTGCCGGCGGGTGCGCCCACGGTGCTGCCGGGACAATCCTGGGTGGTTGTTCGCTGCACGATCCCCGTGTCGATGCTCGCGCCCGGAGCTGCCGTGTAGGGGTTCCCCGCGGCCGGCGCATCGTTGCCGCCCCCCGGCCACATGAACGCCATGGCCACGATGGTGAGCGCCGCCAGCGGCGCCAGAATCCAGCTCAGCAAGATCACGGCCCGGCGCCGCACAGCGTTTCGGCTGCGCAGTTCGGACCGGCTCAGCAAGGAATCGTCAGTGTCGCCGTGCGAATGCGAATGTCCCATAGGCGGCGTGCGCCCCTTCAGTGGTTGCGTACGTCTGGACGTGTTTATCTAAAACCTCAACGAGCGTTGCCTGGGATCTGTGACGCAGTTGTTGCACCGATTTCATCGAAATTCGGTGGTTTTCGTGCAACAACTGCGTCACAGATGCAGGCGCGCAGCGCCGGATGAAGCTACTCCCCGACGACGAGTGTTTCGGTGCCGCGAACCTTGGCGGCACCCACGGCAATCATCGGGTTGACCACGGCGGAGAGTGCCTCCATGGCGTCATCCAATTCGAGCAGCACCGGGTACTGGTGGGTGATCAAGGCAAGCAGGTCGTACACGGCCTGCACTCCTTCGTCCCTGCCCAAGGTTGGCTCCACACCCAGCAACACCTCGGAGGCGCTGGCGGGGATGTCCTCGTTCGTCTCGATGCTCCCTTGCGAGTAGCTCAACGCAAAGGCCTGGATCTTGCCCTTCTTGCTGGGGGCAACATCGGCACCGAAGGCGCTGGCCGGCTCGGTCCGCAACACCAGGGCGCCGTGGGCCCCAGTGAGGTCATCCAGGAACATCCGCTGCACGGTGCCGGGGCTCAGGGGGCCCGTGGGATCCCACTGGTTCACGGATTCGTAGTAGCGGCCCACAACATCGGTCAGTTCAACCGAACCTGTGGCCAGGTCCTGAAGACGGGCAGTTGCCTCCTCCTCGGTGCCTTCACCAAAGCTGGGAAGCTTCAGTGCGCCGGGGCCCACCTCAATGACCCTGTTGCGCTGCAGCACGCCCAGGCCCATGGCCAGCGCAAACGCAGCGCCGGAAGTCTCCGGGGAAACCTTGGTGCGCAACGCCGTCGTACTGACCAGGCCGGCCGCAAGCGCTCCCGCAGCTTCGCGGCGGAGCATGGTCAACAAGGTGGCACCGACGCCGGAGCGCCGGTGGTCCTTGGCGACCTCAACGTAGGCCCACAAGCGGGCAGGGTGGAGCTTGGTGGAGTACACCACGCCAGCGGCGACCGGGATGCCCTGGTCCTCGGCGACGATGCTGCGCCGCCAAGGGTTGGCGTCCTGTTCCGGCGCCAGCGCGGCACGGAACTGCCCGGCCGGGGCGGAGTCCGCGTCGCCCCAAATCTCCAAAAGAGTCAGGTCATCGCCGTCGCGCCACGGCCGGTATGTCAGCTCAGCCACGCCTAGGCACCCAGGAGGCGGGTGGCCAGGTATGCCTGCACCGCATCCAGGGGCACGCGCTCCTGGCTCATGGTGTCGCGCTCACGGATGGTCACGGCGTTGTCCTCGAGGGTTTCAAAGTCAACGGTGATGCAGAACGGCGTGCCGATCTCATCCTGGCGGCGGTAACGGCGGCCAATGGCGCCGGCGTCGTCGAACTCGATGTTCCAATGCTTGCGCAGTGTGTTGGCAAGCTCCTTGGCCTTCGGGGACAGGTCCTCGTTGCGGCTCAACGGCAGGACAGCAGCTTTGACGGGGGCCAGGCGCGGATCCAGCTTCAGGACCGTGCGCTTGTCCACGCCGCCCTTGGCGTTGGGGGCCTCGTCCTCAACGAATGCGTCCACCAGGAACGCCATCATGGAACGGGTCAGGCCGAAGGAGGGCTCAATGACGTACGGGGTGAAGCGCTCTCCCGTGGCCTGGTTGAAGTAGCTCAAATCCGTGCCGGAGCCCTTGGTGTGCGAGCCGAGGTCGTAGTCGGTGCGGTTGGCGACGCCCATGAGCTCGCCCCACTTGGAACCCTGGAAGCCGAAGTTGTACTCAAAGTCGATCGTGCCGGCGGAGTAGTGCGCGCGCTCGTCCTCGGGGACGTCAAAGCGGCGCATGTTCTCCGGGTTGATGCCCAAATCGATGAACCAGTCCCAGCACAGTTCGACCCATTCCTTGAACCACTTCTCGGCGTCTTCGCCGGGCACAAAGAACTCGATTTCCATCTGCTCGAACTCACGGGTGCGGAAGATGAAGTTTCCGGGTGTGATCTCGTTGCGGAAGGCCTTGCCGATCTGGCCGATGCCGAACGGGGGCTTCTTGCGGGAGGTGGTGAGCACGTTGTTGAAGTTCACAAAGATGCCCTGCGCGGTTTCCGGGCGCATGTAGGCCATGCCGGCCTCACTGTCGACCGGGCCCAGAAAAGTCTTCATCAGGCCGGAAAAGAGCTGCGGCTCGGTCCACTGACCCTTGGTGCCACAGTCGGGGCAGACAATGTCATCCATGCCGTTTTCCGGCTGGCGGCCCTTCTTGGCCTCAAAGGCTTCGGTGAGGTGGTCCTGGCGGTGGCGCTTGTGGCACTGGGTGCACTCGACCAGCGGGTCGGTGAACGTTGCCACGTGGCCTGAGGCTTCCCAGACAGCCTTGGGCAGGATGATGGAGGAATCCAGGCCCACCATGTCTTCGCGGCCGCGCACAAATGACTGCCACCATTCGCGCTTGATGTTTTCCTTCAGCTCAACGCCGAGGGGGCCGTAATCCCAGGCCGACCGTGAACCGCCGTAAATCTCACCGGCCTGAAATACAAAGCCGCGACGTTTCGCGAGTGAAATGACCTGGTCAAGCTTGGACTGAGGCGCCACTGTCTACTCCTATTATTTACGAGGCCGCTGGGTGCGGTCCGTCTCGCGCTCCAGCCTACCGTTGCGCAGCTGTTCGGCGGGAATTGCCCCTTTTCGCTGTGCCGGGGGCCGTTGCGGACATTCGATGCCGGTGCACCATGGGCG
>JBDTQM010000127.1:0-10858 GCA_039932175.1 Specibacter sp. | reverse complement strand
CTTCCGGATCGCGATCAGGCAGCTGGTTTGTCAACCCGCTAAGGATGTGGGAATTTTCTTCTCCTGCAGCCACGTCCAACCTCTCTTAAAAGCAGTGTGGGGTGCCCATGACTGTAGTCGTGAGCATGTACAAATACTCTAGACCGCCAGTACGGATTGTGCGTAGCTGTGCCCACGGCATGACCGATCCCACAGCCGGGTCACCGTTCACTCTAGGCCCTGCCCGGGGGGGGCAGGTAATGGAAATCACAATTTTATGGGCAACTCCGCGGCATGTTTGTTGCATAGTGCCGCTAAGTAGAGGCAAGATGGGCGCAGCCCCTAGACTGGGGGTACTGACCAACAATCCAACGCGCAAGCGTTGAACGCAGGAGGAATCACGTGAGCGAGGCCGACGCCGGCACTGTAGCCAAGGTGGCAGGCATTTTGGGGTTCAAGGATGGGGATCTCATCCAAGAACTCGGATATGACGACGACGTTGATTTTTTGCTTCGCGACAACATTGAGGACCTCATCGGTTCGGAAATGTTTGACGAAGAAGACCACGACGTAGTTGACGCCATCATTTTCTGGTGGCGCAAGGATGACGGGGACTTGGTAGATGCCCTGGTGGATTCATTGACGTCCCTGGATGAGGGCGGGATTGTGTGGATTCTGACGCCAAAGTCACGCCGTGACGGCTATGTGCCGCCGGCTGAGATCCTTGAAGCGGCGCCCACGGCAGGTCTGCATGTGACCACCACCGAGGGTGTTTCCGCGGATTGGGCTGCCACCCGGCTGGTTCCACGCAAACGCCAATAATGCACGACGGCGGCACGCACCCAGGGTTGCAAGTGGGGGACATGGCCCCTGACTTTTCCTTGCCGAATCAATTTGGTGAGCCTGTTTCGCTCGCTGGGTTGCGTGGAGCCCCCGTGGCCATTGTGTTTTATCCTTTTGCCTTCTCCCGTGTTTGCACGGGTGAGCTCTGTGAGCTCCGGGACAACCTGTCCGACTTCGCTGCCGCCGGCGTACGGCTTCTGGCAGTGTCGGTGGACACCAAATACACTTTGCGCGCCTATGCCGCCACTGAGGGCTACACCTTTGACCTGCTGGCCGATTTTTGGCCCCATGGTGAGGTGGCCAGCGCCTACGGGGTCTTTGACCCTGTCCGCGGAATGTCAGGGCGCAGCACTTTTCTTGTTGCCGCTGATGGGCTGATTGCCGATGCATTCAGCACGCCCAACGGGCAGGCCCGGCCGCTTGAGCGGTACCGGGAAGCACTGGAAAGGCTCTGACCATGGATCCGGTCCGCCCCGGCATTGGGCTCACAGCCCTGGTGGCGGCCGGCCCGGCGTCGGGCATTCCCGACAATGTGCCGCCCCTGACTCCTGCGGACATTGAACAGCTGGAGCAGGTGGCGCAGCTGTGGCGCGGGCGGCAGTTTGTTCTGCTCACGGGCGCCGGCCTGAGTACTGATTCAGGGATCCCGGACTACCGCGGGCCAACGTCGGTGCCCCGGCAGCCCCTGACCTACCAAGAGTTTGTGGGCGATGCCCGGCTGCGCCGGCGGTACTGGGCCCGCAACCACATAGGGTGGCAATTCATGAGCCAGGCCGCCCCCAACGCCGGCCACTTCGCGGCAACTGTGCTTGAAGGCCATGGCTTGTTGAGCGGGATCATCACCCAAAACGTTGACAGGCTCCACGAAGAGGCCGGCGCCATCAACGTGGTGGACCTCCATGGCCGATTCGACCGTGTGACGTGCCTGCAATGCGGCACATCCCTTAGCCGGATCTTTGTTGCCACGCTGCTCTGTGATGCCAACCCGGATTTCCTGCAGGCGGTGGCCCAAGACGGGGGAGCCGCAGTCGGACCCGACGCCGACTCCGATCTGGAACACGAAGTCCTGATCGGCTCCTTCCATGTTCCGCCCTGCCCGGTGTGCAACGGCATGCTCAAGCCCGACTTTGTGTTTTTTGGTGAAAACGTTCCCAGGGATCGTGTGGAGCGCTCCTTTGCCATGGTGGAGGCGGCGGCAGGGATAGTGGTTGCCGGCTCTTCACTCACAGTCATGAGCGGTCTTCGTTTCGTGAAAAAGGCAGCCAAGGACGGCAAGCCTGTCATCATCATCAACAGGGGAGCCACCCGGGGCGATGAGCTGGCAAATGTAAAGATCGAAGCAGGCGTCAGCGAATGCATGACGCACATCACACACACTTTAAGGCCTCGATTGGCGCAAACCCCAAAACATCATGTACAGTAGTTTCTCGTTGGTCAGGCCAACAAGCGCATAGCTTGGACGCCTGAACAGTGAATGGGTCTTTAGCTCAGCTGGTAGAGCGCCACGTTTACACCGTGGATGTCATCGGTTCGATCCCGGTAGGACCCACCATAAAAGAACCTCGCGGAGTCAAGGCAAACAGTCTTGAAACCGCGGGGTTCTTTGCGTTCCGGCCAGTGGGTTCACATCATGAGGGTAATTAAATGCACGGTATTTCCTTTACCGCAATCGATTTTGAAACAGCCAACAACTACCGCGCCTCAGCGTGCGCGGTTGGGCTGACAAAAGTTCGGGCCGGAAAAGTGACTGAGCAGGCCTCGTGGCTGATGAAACCGCTGCCAGGATACGGGGATTTCCACCCTGTCAATGTTGGCATTCACGGCATTACCGCCGCGCAGGTGCGCAACATGCCCGACTGGCGTGGAATTTACGGCCACATGATGGACTTCATTGACGGCGATGCCCTGGTTGGCCACAATGTCAGCTTTGAAAAATCTGTCATTTCCAAGGCCAACGAGGCCTGCGGGATGCCCGCCCCCACTGCGGACTTTCACTGCACCCTGACCTTGGCGCGAAAACACCTGGACCTGGCGCACTACTCGCTCTCGCATGTTGTGGGAGCGTTGGAACTGCCGGCGTTCAACCACCACGA
Organism: Specibacter sp.; assembly: GCA_039932175.1. Taxonomy (GTDB): domain Bacteria; phylum Actinomycetota; class Actinomycetes; order Actinomycetales; family Micrococcaceae; genus Specibacter. Next base: position 7,943 of record JBDTQM010000127.1, on the reverse strand, counting down.
CGCCGGTGACGACGCACGTGCCAGCGCCCTGATAGCCCTGGCGCTGGCCCGACGCAACGGCGCCTCCACCGTGGCGGATCTGTGGCCGGCGCCGGTGGCCAGGGTGGCCGCCAAGGCGCCCAGCTACCTCTCGGCCGGCTACACCCGCAAATTAGCTAATCTGCCCCCGGCAAACGCCCTGGCCAATCCCTACGGCCCGCTTTTTGGCCAGACGATCGTCTTCAGCGGGGACCTTGACGCCATGCCGCGGGACCAGGCGCAGGACGCGGCTGCCGCCAGGGGTGCCAGCATCGCCAACAGCACCACCAAAAAGGTCACCATGGTGGTGAGTGCCGGCTTGAGCAACGCTGGCATGCCGCCCAGCGCCAAGGTCAAGCGTGCCTACGAGCTCGCAGCGGCCGGACAAAACATCCAAGTGATCAGCGAACAGCAGTTCCTGCGGCTCATGGCCTTTAAATAGGGCACTGCGCAGCAGACTGAACCAGGCCGCGGCGGCCATTGTCAGAGCCTGCCAGTAGCGTTCGGTCCATGAATTCTCCCCTGGAACATGTTGTGGTCCGGTCAACCGATGCCGGTGTGCCGCTGTCGGTGCAGCGCAACGGCCGTGAGTGGGTGGTTGGGGCTGAACCTGTGCGTTGGTTTGAGCGGACCAGCTGGTGGCAGCATGCGGCACGGATGCCCAAAGGCCAGGGCCGGGTGGATGTTCAGGTTTGGCTGGTGCAGGCCCGGTTGGGGCGCAATCCCCGCAGCGACCTGGTCACCATGGAGCTGGAGTGTGATTCCGACGGCGGGGCGTGGCGGGTTCGCACTGCGTAGCAATCCGTAACAAAGATCTCCTGCGCCGGCCAGGTGCCGAAAAGCCCGCCCGCCAATCCGGACATGACGGGACTTAAAGTGAAAGGTTCCCCGCCACAGCTATTGGGGGACGCTGTGGTGGGGAACCAGTAATAAAAATATAGCCCGTGATTCCACAAGATGCAAACTGACATGCCAAATTTCCAGATTGCGCCCAGGGGGGGCGTGGATGTGATCCATTGTTGGGGGGAGTGCTGGCCCGGAGCATGCTCCAAACGGGCGCTTAAAGTGGAGGACCCTCCACTGTGGCTATTGGGGGACGCCACAGTGGAAGGTCTGAAAAAAATATACCTCCCTCACGGAAAAAACACAAGACCGGACGTTCTACATCCGAAGCCGGACAGTATGATGGAACTTGTTCACTGCAATGAACCATTTTTCTGCGGTGGAACGCCGGGCTCCGGGACACCTGAGCTGCCGCCTTCAGTGTCGAGGAAGTTACGTGAGTGAAATTCAGGTCAAGCCCCAGATGAAGATCGATGCCCGGGCGAATGCGACGCCGGCGCCGGCCGTAACGCGCGCCGCGGCTGTCCTTGATGCCCTGGCGCAGTCAACCACCGGGCGGCTCACCCTCAGTGACCTGGCCCGGGAACTGGGCATTCCCAAATCCTCCACCTCAAACCTGCTGCAGGCCCTTGAGGATGCCGGACTCATCAGCCGCTTGGGCTCCGACTATGCCCTCGGTGTGAAGCTGGTGGAACTTGGCGCGGCTTACCTGAGCCGCCGGGACGAGGTGCGGGAGTTTTACCGCTTCTGTGAGCAGGCGCCCATGCTCAAGGGGGAGACAGTGCGCATAGCCATGCTTGACGGTGACAGTGTCATCTACCTGGCCCGCTATGAGGGGCACCCGGCCGTTCGGCTGACCTCCAATATTGGCGACAAAATGCCCGTTTCGCTGTGCGCGGTGGGCAAGGCGCTGGTGGCCAGGCTTCACGACCATGATCTTGAGGAACTTTTCCCGGACGACTCGGCGCTGCCCGTCATGACGCCCCGGTCCTTGGCGACAGGACGGGACCTCAAGGCCCAGATCGTTGACATTCGCGCGCAGGGCTACGCCTTCGAGGACGAAGAATCCACCCTGGGGGTTGTCAGTCTGGGCGTGGCTGTCCCCACGCGGGGCGCCCATGGCCCAAGTCTGGGTGTCTCCGTGACGGCTTTGAAGGCAACATTCTCGGATGAGCAGCGCCGGACAATGGTGCGCGAGTTGAAGGATTTGACCAAGATGCTGGGCAATCCCATGGGTTAGTGACGCAGGAAACATTTTTCCTTGGCGAAGTGTTCACAGTGATGTACGCTGTTCAACATAGTGATCGACCTAATGGTCGTTGTCGCCTGCTGAACCAATGGTGGTTCGGTACGTTTCAAGGGAGATTCAGTGACTACACAACCGCTACGCCCAGCCCCGCCATCCGCCTCGCAAGCAGACGGGAAGGTGGACCCGGACCAGCTTCGCCGGGCCACGCTGGCCAGCTCAGTAGGTTCAGCACTTGAGTACTACGATTTCTACATTTACGGGCTGGCTTCGGCCTTGATCTTTGGCCCGCTCTTCTTTGCACCATTGGGCTCCACGGGCGCCTTGATCGCATCCTTCGCCACGTACGGCGTTGGCTTCGCGGCCCGCCCCTTTGGCGGGCTGGTCTTTGGCTACATTGGTGACCGCTTTGGCCGCAAGCAGGTCCTGCTGATCACCATCGGGCTCATGGGCACGGCGTCGTTCGCGATTGGCCTGCTGCCCACGTATTCCCAAGCAGGAATGGTCGGCGCCGTCCTTCTGGTGATCCTGCGCATTCTCCAGGGCCTGGGTGCCGGAGCCGAGCAGGCTGGCGCCACAACCCTCATCTCCGAAGTTGCCCCGCGCAAGCGCCGCGGCTTCTTCGCGGCCCTGCCGTTCGTAGGCATCCAGGTCGGCACGCTCCTTGGCGCCGGCACCTTCGCCCTGCTGGGCATGGCCAGCCCCGAGGTTCTCACCGGAGGGCTGTGGCGTGTTCCCTTCCTGGCCAGCATCCTGCTGATCGCAGTGGCCGTATACATCCGCCTCAAGCTCAAGGAAACCCCCGTCTTCCAGGAGCTGGAGAAGCACAAGAACGTCACCAAGAACCCGCTGGGCACGCTATGGCGCACGTCCAAGAAGAACGTGCTGATCGGCATCGGCCTGCGCATGGGTGAAAACGGCAACTCCAGCATCTACTCCACGCTTCTGGTCGGCTTCATGGCCGCCGAAGGTGGCGTCTTCGAAGGTGACAAGTTCATCGGCCCCGTGGGCCTTCTGATTGCCGCAGGTTTCGCCGCCATCATGGTCATCTCCTTCGGCGCGCTTTCCGACCGTGTGGGCCGCGTCAAGGTGTACCGCTACGGCGCCCTGTTCCAGCTGCTCTTCGCCTTCCCTGCGTTCTACCTGATCACGCTGGGCCATGTCTGGCTCGTGTGGGCCGTCATGGTGGTGGGCATCTCCATCGGTGTGCAGTCCATGCTCGGGCCGCAGTGCGCCTTGCTGCCTGAACTGTTCGGTGCCACTCACCGCTTCACCGGCGTTGCCATGAGCCGCGAAATCTCGGCCGTGTTTGCCGGCGGCTTTGCCCCCATGATCGGTTTTGCCCTGTTGGCCGTGACGAACCACTCGTGGCTGGTCCTGGCCGTGTACTCCGCGGTCCTGGCCTCCATCTCCTTCGCCACCACCTTCTTCACCCCGGAAACCGTGGCCCGCGACCTGAACCTGGTCGAGGACGCCTCATAGCCCTCCGCGTTCCCCGGCGGCGTCTGCTTCGGCAGGCGCCGCTTGGCGTTTAAGGACCCAGGCACGACGCCGGACCCGGCCTTGCGCCGGGAGTCAGCCTCCCGCCGTCGTGCTTCATGCTGTCAGCCATCCGCCAACACGCCGGGCAGGCAAAAGGGGAGCCTCCGCAACGGAGACTCCCCTTGGTGTGCGGTTTAGTAGAAGTGGACCGGGTCCACGGTGTGCAGCAACGGCTCGCCGTTCTGGAAGCTGCTGAGGTTCTTGATGAACCGCTCGGCGATCAGGCGGTTTTCGGCGGCGCTCAGGGCCGAGGTGTGCGGGGAAACCATCACGCGCGGGTGGTCCCAGAGCGGGCTCGTTGCCGGCAGCGGCTCCACGGCGAACACGTCCAGGCAGGCGTAGGAAACCTGGCCGTTGTTCAGGGCCTCCAGCAGTGCATCCTCGTCAACAACCGTGCCGCGGCCAACATTGACCAGGACTGTGCCGGGCTTCATGGCGTTGAAGATTTCGGCGTTGATCATGTTTTCCGTGTAGGCGGTGCCCGGCAGGGTGTTGATCAGTACGTCGGCCGTGGCCACCAGTGCCGGCAGCCCGGCGGTGTCGGTGACAGTCTCGATGCCCTCGATGGCTTCGACGGTGCGCTTGGTGCCGCTGACCTTCATGCCCAGGGCGCGGGCCAGGCGGGCCGTTTCCAAGCCAATCTCGCCCAGTCCGGTGATCACGGCATGGGAGCCGCTGGCCAAGCGGGTGGGTGTGCGGAGCTCGGGCCAGTGCTTTGCCGCCTGGTCGGCGGCGAGTTCGCCCGTGCGCTTGAAGCCGTTCAGTACACCCATCACGGCAAACTCGGCCAGCGGCAGGGCGTGGACGCCGGCTGAGCTGGTGATGGCGATGCGCGCCAGATCCGCCTCGGGCAATTTGGCGGCCTTGACGGCGCCGCCGGCACCGGCGGCCATGGCCTGGATCCACTGCAACTTTGGGTTGGCGGCGATGGCGGCCAGACCTGCCGGGCTCTCGTTCGGGAATCCATACAGCACGTCGGCGCTGTTCAGGATTTCCCAGTAGCGGGCTTCCTGCACGGGCGTGCGCTTGAACGCTGGATCGCCGGCGTGGTCTGCGGGAAAACGCTCCGGCGGGAGCAGCTCCGGCTCGTACAGGACTGTGACGGCCGGATGGGCGGTCCTGATGGCCTGAACATGCTCGGCTTCAAGCGGGACGGCAATCGCGACGGTGAGATTCTGAGTGGTCATGATGTTCATCATACTGAATTGTGGATAGAATACTGAACAAATGTGGCAATGAGTCACCAGTAATGCCCCAACCACAAAGTTGTGAGGACAGGTACGCAATGATGCAAAACCCAACATCCATGCACGGCGCCAGGCGCTCGGTCGGCTTCGTCGGCCTGGGGCATATGGGCGCCCCCATGGCCGCGAACGTGCTGCGGGCGGGCTGGCCGCTGACGGTCTGGAACCGTTCCGGCGGCGCCGTCCAATCCTTGAAAGCCCAGGGCGCGCAGGCAGCGGCCCACGTCGCAGACTTGCGGGACCACAGCGTCATCATCTTCATGTTGCGGGATCTTGGCTTCATCACCGACGCCGCCGCACCCCTGCTCGACGCCTGGCGGGCCGCCCCGCCTGCGCCGGGGACCGCCGTCGTCGTCATGAGCAGCGTCTCACCGCAGGCCGTTCAAGCCTTTGGTGACGCCGTGGCCCAGGCAAGCTCCGGCAACGCTGCCGTCCTTGACGCGCCCGTCAGCGGCGGCACGGTGGGCGCGGAAAACGGAACCCTGGCCATCATGGCCGGCGGTGCCGATGCAGCCTTTGGGCAGGTCCTGCCCGTGCTCGAATCCATGGGCACCACAGTGCGCCTGCTGGGTCCGCTCGGCTCGGGCTCGCTTGCCAAGGCCTGCAACCAGCTGTTGGTGGGAACCACGACGGCGGCACTTGCAGAAGCGGCCGAACTTGCCGAACACTCGGGCATGGACGTCACGGCCCTCTTTGAGGTGCTCGGCGGCGGACTGGCCGGCAGTGCTGTGCTCAAGGTTGTGGGGCCGCGGATTGCCGCCAAGGACTATGCGCCCACCGGGCCCGCCAAATTCATGCACAAGGATCTGGGGTTTGTGCTGGAAAGCGCGGCAGCGGCAGGATCGGCCGTGCCCATGGCCACGGCAGGCCACGCGCTCTACGGAACCCTCAAGGAGCAAGGACTGGGAGAGAAGGACCTTGCCGTGGTCCGGGAGAGCATTTCCCGGCTGAGCCCCGCCAACCAGCCTCCCCGGCGCAGCAGCTAAAACTTCAACACGAAAAAGGACTGACGAATGAGTGGAATGTTTGATTTGACTGGCCGCGTGGCCTTTGTGACCGGTTCCAGCCGGGGCATTGGCAACGCGTTGGCGCGCGGACTTGCTCAGGCCGGTGCCACTGTTGTGCTCCACGGGCTCGACCCGGACCGGCTGGCCGCAGCCGAAGCCGCCATGGCAGCTGACTTCGCGCCGGGCCGGATTCGGTCCCTTGCATTTGACGTCACCAGCGATGTGGCCGTGGCGGAAGGCGTGGCGTGGATCGAGGAACACGTTGGTCCGTTGGAGATTCTGGTCAACAATGCCGGCATCCAGCACAGGGTTCCGTTGCTGGAATTGGATGTGAAGGACTGGGACCGGGTCATCAGCACCGATCTGACGAGCGCATTTCTGGTGGGTCGCGAAGCCGCCCGCGGCATGCTGTCCCGTGGGCGCGGCAAGATCATCAACATTTGTTCCGTGCAGACGGATCTGGCCCGGCCCACGATCGCCGCGTACACGGCAGCAAAAGGCGGACTGCGGAACCTGACCCGTGCCATGACGGCCGAGTGGGCGGGCGGCGGCCTGCAGATCAACGGCATTGCGCCCGGGTACATTCACACGGAGATGACCCAAAACCTGGTTGACGATGAAAAGTTCAACTCCTGGATTCTGGGGCGAACGCCCGCCAACCGGTGGGGGACCGTCCAGGACCTGGTGGGCCCGGCCGTGTGGCTGTCCTCCAAGGCGTCCAATTTTGTCAACGGCCAGACCATCTTCATCGATGGCGGCATGACGGTAGTGGTTTAGGGAGATGGCGGCAATGACGACAGACACGGCACTCCCCACAAACACCCCCGCAGTTGTTGCCCATGGCAAGGGGGATTTACGTATTGAAGACGTCCCACTGGGTGCACCGGCACCCGATCAGGCTGTGGTTGAAATAGCCTACGGGGGCATCTGCGGCTCCGACCTGCATTATTGGCTAGACGGTGCCGCAGGGGAGTCCATCCTGAAGGACCCCATGGTGCTGGGGCATGAAGTTGTCGGTGTGGTGGTCCGGGCCGCGGCGGACGGAACCGGACCCGCCCCCGGTTTGGCCGTTGCCGTCCACCCGGCCACGCCAGGACCCGGCACGGCCAAGTACCCCGCCGACCGGCCCAACCTCTCGCCCGGCTGCACGTACCTTGGCAGTGCAGCCCGCCACCCCCATACGGACGGCGCGTTTCTGCGGTACGCCAACCTGCCGGCCCGCATGCTGCGCCCTCTGCCGGAGAACCTGCCGTTGCGCCGGGCTGCGCTCGTGGAGCCGGCCAGTGTGGCCTGGCATGCCGTGGCCCGCGCCGGAGATGTTCGCGGCAAATCGGTGCTCGTGGTGGGGTGCGGGCCCATCGGTGCGCTGGCCATCGCCGTCCTCAAGCGGGCAGGCGCCAGCCACATTACGGCCGTGGACATGCATGCCAAACCCTTGGAGATTGCGGCGGCAGTCGGTGCGGATGTACTCCTGCAGGCCACCGATGCAGCAGCCATCGCCGCGGTTGAGGCCGATGTTGTCATTGAATCCTCCGGGAACCATTTCGGTTTGGCATCGGCCATCAACGGCGCCGTGCGCGGCGGGCGTGTTGTCATGGTCGGACTGTTGCCGTCGGGGGCACAACCGGTTGCCATTTCCCTGGCCATCACCCGGGAACTGGAGTTGTTGGGATCATTTCGCTTCAACGATGAAATCGAGGAGGTCATTGCCGCGCTTGCTGACGGTTCACTGTTCGTGGATCCGGTCATTACGCACGAATATGCACTTCGCGACGGCTTGGCGGCATTTGAGGTGGCGAAGAATTCGGCCCTGTCGGGTAAAGTTCTGCTCAACTTCAGCGCCTAGCCTGACCGTTTGGCATTCGGTTGCCATGGTTGTCTTGGTTTTATGTCACATTGCTTATCCAGATCATGGAACCAACTGGGGAACGGGCGCCATCACGGATAAGCTGTAGGAAACTGTTCAATTCACACTGGAGGTAGTATGTCTGCACAAATCGGCACTGCACAGATCGGTGTCACAGGTCTGGCCGTCATGGGCGC
>JBDTQM010000126.1:0-10910 GCA_039932175.1 Specibacter sp. | reverse complement strand
TCGGGGTGTGGCGCAGCTTGGTAGCGCGCGTCGTTCGGGACGACGAGGCCGCAGGTTCAAATCCTGTCACCCCGACCAAATCACAGCAGCGGCATCCACTTTGGATACCGCTGCTGTTGTTTTATCCCCGACGCCCGCAGCGGCTGCGGCTCCCAGCCAGCAAGGAGCAGCAGCGGCTAAGATGGAGCGCATGAGTGACACACTTCCCCCATGCCCTGTCTGCGCCTGCGAATACAGCTACGAGATGGGGGAATTGCTGGTTTGCCCCGAGTGCGCCCACGAGTGGTCCCCGGGCGGGGACACCGACAGCGACGAGTCCGTGCAGGCAGCCGTCGTGAAGGACGCCGTGGGCAATGTTTTGAACGACGGCGACACCGTCAGCATTGCCAAGACCATGAAGATCAAGGGCAGCCCCCAGGATCTAAAAATCGGCACCAAAGTACGCAACATTCGCTTGATCACCCCGGTTAACGGGCACGACATTGACGCCAAAGTGGACGGTTTTGGCCCCATGAAGCTCAAGTCCAGCGTAGTAAAAAAAGTTTAGTCCAGCCCAACTTTTGTACGACAGGATGTTTGGGTGAGTTCATGGTTTGAGGCGCTGCCGGCCTTCGTCGTGGCGTTGCTGATGCTTGCCCTGCCCGGCGGTGCAGTGTTGTTGGCTTTGCGGGTGCGCGGTCTCATGGCGCTTTGCCTGGCCCCCGCCGTGTCAGTGTCCGTTATTGGCGTCAGTGCCGTGGTGGCCCCGCTCATCCATCTGCCCTGGAACGCGGCCGTGGTGGTGCTGGGCACTGCCATTGCCGCTGGCGCCGGCTGGGCGGTCCGACGTTTCATCCCCGCCCTCAGTGCCGACCACTCCGGGGAGGAGGCGAACGGCAGCGCCGGGCTGGGCGCAGCAACGGTTGGCGTTTTGCTCGCCTTGGCCATCACGACGGTTATTCTGACGCTGGTTGCCAGCAACCCGGAACAGTTCACCCAGGGCTACGACTCTGTCTTTCACCTGAACGCCACAGCGTATGCCGTGGAAACTTCCAACGGGTCTTCTTTCGCCATTTCCGGGTTCATCCTGCCCACAGGGAAAACGGTCTTTTACCCGGGTGCCTGGCACGGATTGGCCAGCCTGCTGGCCATTGTCACCGGTGCCAGCATCCCTGCGGCGACAAATATCATGTGGCTGGCGGTGGCGGGTGTGGTGTGGCCGCTGAGCTGTGTCTTTTTGACTCGTGTGCTCTTTGGCCCGGGACGCACGCTGCTGGTTTCGGCAGCAGTCCTGGCAGCCGCCTTCCCCGCGTTTCCGTGGCTCTTGCTGCAGTACGGATCTGCATACCCCAATCTGCTCTCCAACGCACTGGTGCCGGTGGGCATTGGCCTGGTCCTGTTGATTGTCAGGCCGGCGGCGCACACAGGCCTGCAGCCCGCCCACGCACTGGCCCTGGTGGTGCTGTTCCTGCCGGGGGCGGTCATGGCCCAACCCAATGGTATTTTCAGCATCCTGCTGGTGTTGACACCATTGTTGGGATACCTGATCTTCGCGTGGCTGCGCAGCGGTTTTAGGCGCACACGCCGCCACGGCTGGATCCGAGTGGGACTGCTGGTGGTTGTCACCACCCTGAGCGCCGCAGCCATGTTCAGCCTTCCGCAAATTCGCAGCCTGTTTGACTACACCAGCCCGGCCTTCCTGTCCTTCCCGCTGGCCCTGTTCCGTAATTTCACCCACGCACCAGCCCCCATCTGGTTCCCGGCACTGGCCTTGAGCGCCCTGGTTTTGCTGGGTTTGTGTGCCGGATTCCGCCGACCGGGGCTGAAATGGCTGCCGGCTGCCCTGATCTTGTTGACTTTCACCTACCCCTTGGCATCCGGCACCAATCTCACCGTTGCCAACATGGCCATGGCACCTTGGTGGGACAACCCCGAACGCATTGCCGCCCTGATGCCCTTGCTTGGCGTGCCGCTGGCGGCGCTGGGCATGGCCGGGCTGGTGGACTGGCTGAACCGGAGGATCCCTGCGCTCTTTACCGGCCCTGCCCTGTGGGAGCGCAGGGGCAGGACGACGACGGCGGCCGCCCTCGCCGTCGTGCTGGCCTTCTCAAATCCCGGCCTGTGGCAGATGAAAGAGCAGGTGGGCATCATATACAACGTGCCCGCCGAGCCCGACGGGCTGGCCCAGGTGGACGCCCAGGAGTTGGCGTTGATTCACCAGCTGGGAAGCTACACCACCACGGACGATGTCATCGCCAACAATCCCTACAACGGCTCGGCCCTGGCGATGGCGCTGGCGGGGCGCAGAATGCTGTTCCCCTACAGCTCCCAAGGGGATTTGAACGCCGATTTGTACACGCTGCGATTTTGGCTCAACCGCGTGGGCAGCGACCAACAGGTGTGCGCTGCGGCAAAACGGCAAGGGGTCACCCACCTCCTGGATTTTGGCACCGACTACATCCCGGCGTACAACGACCCCCGATCACTTTATCCCGGCATCACCCTGGCACCCGATTCAGACGCCTTCACCCTGGTGGCCAGCGTAGGGCACGCCAAACTGTACAAGTTGACTCTTTGTGGCGGGGTTCGTCTCTAGCCTGGCCGTCAGGACAGGGGTGAATAATACTTTGTGACACTTTTGTCACGAATTCTCCCCAGTTCGATTGGCGAGGCCGTAGAGTTGAGCCAACGGTTGGCAGTCGGCAAACAAGGAGCAAACGCGTGGGCAGCAGTTTCGGGGATCGACTGAAACAGGAACGATTATCGCGGCAACTCACACAGGGTGAACTGGGTGGGGACCTCTATTCCGCCAGCTACATATCCCTGCTGGAGAACGCCCACCGTGAACCAACGGCCGACATCATCAAACAGCTGGCCCGGCAACTCCAAATGGCACCCACCACCATTGCCGAGTGGGTTCAGCCTGCCTCACCGGCAGAAAGTGAATATCTGCGCCTGTCACTGTGCGCCCGGCAATGCTGGGACACCCGCGACTACCTAGGTGCCGCCACCAATGCGACGGCTGCTGCGGATCTGGCCCGCGCCAACCGGAACCCAGTGATTTGGTGGAATATGACGTTCCTCAGCGCCAGCTCCCTGCTGCGCAACGGCGACCATGCCGAGGCCATTGAGGTGTTGAGGGCACTGCTGGATCACTCGCTGACCACTGAAAGCGACCCGCTCTCACTTCGGGCCCATCAGGTGATGGCCGCGGCCATGCTTGCCCAAGGCTCCCTGGTTGAGGCGATCCAGCACGCCACCCTGGCAGTGGAAATTGGTTCCGGTGACAGCGCCGCAGAATTCAGCGCCTATTTGATGGCGCTTCAAACGCTGGTTGGCGCGCTCACGGAAGCCGGCCGCCTTGACGAGGCGTGGACGCACACACTGGTTCTTGCCGATTCCGTCACGGATTCCACCCCCGATCAGATTGCAGGGGAAATTCACTGGGTCATTGGAAATGTGGCGTTCATCCGCCAAGACATCCGGATAGGCCTGGAACACCACGCCAAGGCAAGCCGGCTCCTGTCCCCCGCCGCCGACCTTGCCCGTTGGGCCCAGTTCAACAAGGCAACAGCATGGGTGCGCCTGATGGCGGGGGTTGTGGAGCCCGCCACCTTGCAGGCCATTGAGCGCAGTGAATTGGCGCACTCAGTGGTGGGTGCAACAGCTTCGGAGACGCTTGAGGTGTCATTGCTGCGTGCGCGTTGGCACTATCTCAATGGTGAGCTGCCGCTGGCACTGGAACTGTTGGCAGACATTGAAGACAACAAGGAGCAGCTGGCCCCCCACATTGCCGGCGACTCAGCCTTGCTGCTGGGCAGTGCGTTGAAAGCCGCTGACAGCTGCACTGAGGCACTGGATGCCTTCATCGACGCCAGGGACCGGTACACCGTGGCGGGGGCTGCCGACAGGGCAGCCGTGGCCCAGGAGCACATCGCCGAAATCGAAGCCGCCCTCCGCTAGTCCCCAGCTGCTCCCACCGCTCGCAAGCAGTGGGCCCAAAAAAAACTGGCCCGCAGTAGTGGCTGGAAAAACGCGATTTCGCGGTTTTTTCAGCCACTACTGCGGGATAGTTGGGGAGTTGGCTTAGTTAGCTGAAGGTTGCGCCGGTCAAACGCTCGTACGCTTCAACATAGCGGTCCCTGGTGCGCTCCACGACGTCGGCCGGAAGAGCCGGCGGCGGCGTGTCCGAGACCTTGTCCCAGCCCGATTCCGCACTCGTGAGCCAATCCCGCACATACTGCTTGTCAAAGCTGGGTTGAGCCTGTCCCGGAGTCCACAGGGCCGCATCCCAGAACCGGGACGAATCCGGAGTCAGGACCTCATCGCCCAAGGTGATGACGCCGTTGGCCGGATCGGTGCCGAACTCCACCTTGGTGTCGGCCAGGACGATGCCGCGTTCGCGGGCAATTTCTTCGGCACGGGTGTAAATCTCCAGGGTGAGGCTGCGAAGTGCCTGCGCATCTGCCTCCCCCACAGTTTCCACCATGGTCTCGAAGCTGATGTTCTCATCATGCTCACCCACCTCAGCCTTGGCCGACGGCGTGAAGATGGCCGGCTCCAACCGTGAGCCATCCACCAGCCCGGCGGGCAACGGCAGGGTGCAGACAGTCTGTGACTGGCGGTACTCAAGAAGTCCGGTGCCTGTCAGGTAGCCGCGGGCAATGCACTCGATGGGGAACATGTCCAGGCGCTTGCACACCATGGCACGGCCGGAGACCTGCTCGGGAACGCCGGCCTCGACAGTTGTTGCCACCACATGGTTGGGCACGTCGAGCTGCTCAAACCACCACAGGCTCAACCCGGTCAGGATCCGGCCCTTGTCAGGGATCTCGGTGGCTAGGATGTGGTCAAAGGCGCTGATGCGGTCGCTGGCAACAACCAGGACCACGTCCGTGCGGCCGGCGAACGGGCCGGTGCCGGCCGATTCCGGCTCGTAGAGGTCCCGAACCTTGCCTGAGTAGATGTGTGTCCATCCGGGCAGGACGGGGGCAGCTGGAATTGCTGAAGCCATGGTTTTCTTGTCCTTAAGCCTGGGCCGAGGTGTTGGTGACTGTGATTTCTCCGCGCGCAGCCTTGGCCGCAATGTCATTGCGGTACTGGCCGCCTTCCAGGGAGATTTCCTCGATGCCGGCGTAGGCGCGTTCGCGCGCGTCCACCAAGTCAACCCCCAAACCAACCACGGCGAGCACCCGGCCTCCGGCACTGACAGTGTTCCCGGCGTCGTCGGCGGCCGTGCCGGCATGGAGCACATGCACGCCGTCGAGCCTGTTGGCCTTCTTCAGCCCGCGAATCCGGTCTCCCGTGCGCGGGGCATCGGGGTAGTTTTCGCTGGCCAGAACCACGGCCACAGCAGTTTCGGGAACCCAGCGCAGCTCATCGATGTCTGCCAACTGACCCTTTGCCGCTGCCATGAGGACACCGCCCAGGGGCGTCTTCAGACGGGCTAGGACGGCTTGCGTCTCCGGGTCGCCGAAGCGTGCGTTGAATTCAATGACGCGGGTGCCGCGGCTGGTCAGTGCCAAACCGCAGTACAAAACACCCACGAAGGGCGTGCCCCGGCGGGCCATCTCATCAATGGTGGGCTGGGCCACGCGGTCAATGACTTCCTGCACCAGGCCGGCGGGGGCCCACTCGAGCGGGGAGTACGCACCCATGCCGCCGGTGTTGGGACCTTCGTCGCCGTCGAAAATGCGCTTGAAATCCTGGGCCGGAGCCAGGGGGACAACGTTGTGGCCGTCGGCCAGGACAAAGAGGGAGACCTCGGGGCCGTCAAGGAACTCCTCGATGACAACCGTGCCACCAACATCAAAGCAGGACTGGGCATGGGCAAGTGCCTCGGCGCGGTCATTGGTGACCACAACTCCCTTGCCGGCGGCCAAACCGTCATCCTTGACAACGTAGGGGGCGCCAAACGCGTCCAGCGCGTCGGCAGCTTCCTGGGCGTTGACGGCAACCTTGGCCATGGCCGTGGGGACCTGGGCTTCCGCCATGACAGCCTTGGCAAACGCCTTGGATGCTTCCAGCTTTGCTGCTTCCTTGCTGGGGCCAAAAACGGGAATGCCGGCCTCGCGCACGGCGTCGGCAACACCTGCAGCCAGCGGAGCCTCGGGCCCCACCACAACAAGGTCACTTTCAAGCTTCAACGCCAGGGCTGCAACAGCGGCTGGATCGCTGGCGTTGAGCGCATGCGTGGGCACAATGGCTGCGATTCCGGCGTTGCCGGGGGCAGCATGGACCTCACTGACGTTGGGGTCGCTAAGCAACGAGCGGACAATGGCGTGTTCGCGGCCTCCGGGGCCAATCACTAGAACCTTCACCCCTCAAGGGTACTTGCCTAATCGCCCGGCTCCGTAAAACGTCGCCGAGCCACGCGCGCCCACTCCCTGACCGACGCCGTCCGAGGCAGCTCCGGTCGAACACATACAAGCCGCAAACAGTCAATGGGTACATCTGCCTTCGCCGCCGTTTGCGGTGTGTGGCAAGTAATGTGGCTCCAATTGCCGCCCATCCATTGCCCGCCTTACCCCAACTTGATAGCTTGACGAGTGGAATTGCCTGAAAATTCACTCGTAGAGGGCAGCTGCGCCCCACGCGCATCCACCAGAACACCTTAGGTCGCTTCACATCGTCACTTTAGGTCCACTCTTCAGGGGGAATCGGCTCATGCAAACATCCACGCGCGCCCAGTTATGGCGCACAAGCGCGGCTTGCGCGGCCGCCACCATGTTGATCGGTGGACTACTAACCGCCGGAACAGCCTCGGCGGCTCCCGTGTCAGAGCCACCACCCTCGGCAACAGCCAGTGCCGGCGCCCCGTCTGTCGCAGCATCCCCGGCCACCGCAGCGTCCAGCGCGGCCCCGCTTCCCGGCCGCCTGGCCCAGGCGCTTGACCGCGACCTTGGCATGAGCCTTGAGGAATTCAACGCCCAGGGCGCCCTTGCAACCCAGGCTTCAGCGATCCAGGCACAAGTTTCCGCGGTTGACCCCGCCGCTGTTGTCACCCTCACGGGCGACACCATCACCGTCAAGACCTCGGCCCCCGGCGTTGCCAAGGCGGCCGCCGGCAACGCCAAGGTGAAAGTCAGTGACGTTGTTGCCGCACCGCCGGCCGCCCAGTCAAACCCGGCAGGCATCGATGCCTTGGTCGCCGCCTACGCTGCCGAGTTCGGCGTGGGGAACCTGCAGTCCATCATGATCAATGGCAGTGGCAACTACGTCATTCGAACCGGCGATGCCGCAACCGGCGGCCCGATCACTGCTGCAAGGCGCCTCACTGCGGGAGCACGGCCAACGCCCCATGACTTCGCCGCCTTCTACAACAACGTCACCATTCAAGCCGCCGACGGCCCTGCCGATGCGTTTGCAGATGTCACCAACGGCCAAGGCTACGTTGGCGTGGTCGGCCAGATGATGGCCGCCTGCTCCATCGGATGGAGCGGTTTCAACGCGACAGGCGCCGCCGCCGTCCTTTCGGCGGGCCACTGCACCGAAGACGGTGCCGCCGTTCAGACGGCCCTGACCGATCCCACCAAAGAACCTGCCGAGGGCGGTCCGGGCTACGTGCCGACCATGCTGCTGGGAACCTTCGGGGCCTCGCAGTTTGGCGGCCCCAACAACACCCCGGCCACGGCACCGCCCGGCTGGGACGGGAATCCCAACACCGCGAACAACATTGGCACTGACTTTTCCGTCATCGACAAAATCGACCCCGCACTGAACCTGTTGCCCCAGGTCACGGACTGGACAACTCCCGAAGCGCCCAAAAACGCCGGCCCCAAAGTAACCGGCGTCTCCACCGCCATAGTAGGCGCTCCCATCTGCAAATCCGGCCGCACCACGGGCTGGACCTGCGGCACCGTCACCGAGGTCGGCGCATTCTTCGTCGCCGGCATCACCTACCCCAAGGAACTCAAGGCCTGCACGCCTGTGGCCACTGTTCCCGAATGTGATGACATCCGGGCCGTCCGTGGCTTCGGTTCCACCAGTCTTGCCGGCCGCCCCGGCGATTCCGGCGGCTCAATCATTGCCGGCACCCTCGCCGTGGGCATGGTCAGCGCAGGCGTCCCCGGCGAAATCACCTATGGCGTGGATCTCAAGGATGCCTTGAAGCACACTGCCGGCTACACCGTGAAGATCTTCCTGGAAGCTCCCACGGTGACAACCGCGGCCCCCGTTTTCCGCAAGGGCACCATCACGGGCAGTGTTGCAGGTGCACCGGCAGGCACCAAGGTGTCCGTCAGCATCGACGGCGTGGCCACGGAGGTTGCCGTTGCCGGCAACGGAAAGTGGACTGCCAAGGCTCCGAACAAGTTCGGCACCTTCGACGTGACGGCACAGGCCAAGAACGGTTTCAGCACCTCGGCAAGCACCACTGCCACCATTGCTGTTATCAAGGAGACCCTGGCCGCCCCGGCGATCACCTCCCCCGCCGACG
The DNA here is from genome assembly GCA_039932175.1 of Specibacter sp. GTDB lineage: Bacteria > Actinomycetota > Actinomycetes > Actinomycetales > Micrococcaceae > Specibacter. Next base: position 2,494 of record JBDTQM010000126.1, on the reverse strand, counting down.
GCAGCAACGTTGGCGCCCCTGTCACCACCATCGCCGGAACCGGCAAGGCTGGCGCAACCGTTGAGTTGTCAGGTGATGTCAACGGCACAGCAGTTGTTGGTGCGGGCGGCACGTGGTCATTCACTGTGCAGAACGGTTTGGATGAGGTTGGTTTCTACGCAGTGACGGCCAAACAGAGACTGACAGACTGGAACGACTCCCCCGCCTCAACGAGCGACTTCACTGTTGCACCGGCAGCGCCCGCCATCACCTCCCTGGCCAACGGCCAGAAGTTCGCCTTCAACCAGGGCCCGTCGGTCATTTCCGGCACCAACCTGGATCAGGCCACAGTCCGGGTGAGCGTGGACGGCCGGGACTACAACGCAGTAGTGGTTGGCACCACCTGGAGCGTCACGCTGGGGAACCAGCTGGCCACCGGCAACTACTCCATCACGGCGGTTCAGCAGTGGGGCGGCTTCCGGTCGCTTTCGTCCTCCTTCACCGTCACGGTACTCGCAGAACCGGCACCGCCGGCAACCCAGGCTCCCGCGGCAGCACCCGGCACTGCCCCAACCAAGGCCCCGGTCTACGCTGCCGGCCTGGCGAACACCGGAGCATCAGGCTCACTGCTGCTTCTCGGCGGGGCAGGCGTCCTGCTGCTCCTGGGTGGGGCCGCGTTCCTGCTGATCCGCCGCCGCAACGCGCGCTAGAAGCAGTAGGCTGTAAGACAACAGCTGTAACAACTTAAGCCGTGGGTCCCGTTCGGAAAGAAGGGGACCCACTGTGCATTGAATCCACGACGCCGGCATTCACGGGAGGCACCATGAACAGCAAGGCAGTGGCGGCAATCGTGCTGGCAGCCACCATGAGCGGAGCCCTTGGCACGAGCGGATGCGCATCACCACCGGAACAGGCGCCGCCCCCGTCCTCCCCATCAGCCAGTGACGCCGATCCCACCGCGCTGATGATGCTTCATGAAAACCTCAAGTCCCAGCTCGGGGACGCGTACGCCGATGCCTGGATTGAAGCCAACACCTTGCACGTTGCGGTGACCGACGAAGCCGCCGCCAAGATCGTGACCGAGGCCGGAGCCGTGGCGACGCTGGTCACGGTCAACGCCGCAGCATTGGAGGCAGCCGTACAGGCCGTCTCGGCATGGCGGGCCACACTACCTGCTGAGCAGGGCGCAGCCATTCACACCATCATCCCGGACGGCCGCACAGGCACCCTGACCATTTCGGTTGCCGCCGGGCAGCTCGACGCCGTCACCAAGGCCGCGCTCGCAGCGCAGCCCGCCGGGGCGGTTCCTGTGGTCATCAAGGCATCCACCGGCCTGCCCACACCTTTTTAATCGCTAGGATGTCACCATGATCCATACTTTCCGGGCGCACGACGCCGTTGAACTCGCCGTCCTGGAACGCAGCGGATTTGTTGAGTCAGTCCATATTGGCTCGGCGGTTGTGGTGGCCGGTGACGGATCCGTGGTCACGGAGCTGGGCGACATCAACGCCCCCATTTATCCGCGGTCGGCCATGAAACCGTTTCAGGCCCTGGCCGCGATGCAGTCGGGTGTGCCGCTGCGCGGGGCCCAGGCTGCCATTGCCGCAGGCAGCCACGCGGGTTCGCTGGAACACATGGACGTCGTTTCCGGCATGCTCAAGGCCGCCGGCCTGACCGAATCACACCTGGGCTGCCCCGCGGCGTGGCCCCGTGATGCTGACGCCCGGGCCTGGCTGGTGCGAACAGAGCGCGGCAAATCCAAACTAGCCATGAACTGCTCCGGCAAGCACGCAGCCTTCCTCTGGGCGTGCACCGAAAACGGCTGGGACACCGCAGGATATCTGGAACCCAACCACCCCATGCAGCGCTCCGTGCGCACAGTGGTGGAGGAATACACGGGCGATTCGGTGCTGCACACGGGTGTTGACGGCTGCGGCGCTCCCGTCATGGCCGTGACCCTGACAGGCTTGGCGCGGGGCTTCAGCACCCTGGCCAAGGCACCCTCGGACAAGTTCGCCAACGCCCGGGCCGCCACCATTGCAACCTCCATGCTGGACTACCCCTGGGCCGTGGAGGGCCACGGACTGCCCAACACGGTCGTCATGGAAAAGCTTGGCATCCTGGCAAAAATGGGTGCCGAAGGCGTGCTGGCCATGGCCACACCCACCGGTGCCAGTGTGGCTGTCAAGGTCCTGGACGGCAACGGCCGCGCAGCCACCTTGGTGGCATTGACACTTCTGGCCGCCGCCGGTGCCCTGGACATTCCGGAGGTGGCCACGGTCCTGGCCCAGGTGGTGCCCCCGGTCATGGGCGGAAACAGCCCAGCCGGCAGCCTGCGCCTGGGCCGCGCCGTCATTGCACTGCTGGATTGACACTGATCCCCAACCGCCAACTGCCAGCCGCTGGCGCGTCTGAAGCCCGGGGCCCTCGGCGCGTGGGCCCACAACGCACAACCCGCATAACCACAAGCAAGGAGCAGGCCATGAGTGCCCGGCGTCGCATAGACATTGTTGAA
>JBDTQM010000125.1:0-10917 GCA_039932175.1 Specibacter sp. | reverse complement strand
CTACAAGAACGGCAAGCCGAAGCCCCCGAAGAAGTCCGTCAAGGTCAAGCCGCGCACCGGTTCGCTGTTCAAGACCATGACTGTTGACACCGTCACCTTGGACGAGGCGCTGGCCATCATGAGCCTGCCGCGCGTACTGGGCGCCGACGCCGAGGGCAATGAGATCACGGTTCAGAACGGCCGATTTGGCCCGTACCTGAAGAAGGGCACGGACTCCCGTTCCATCGGCACCGAGGAAGAAATCTTCACCATCACCTTGGAACAGGCGCTGGAGATCTACTCGCAGCCCAAGCAGCGCGGTGCCCGCACAGCCGTGCCGCCGCTGGCTGAGTTTGGTGAAGACCCCGTCTCAGGGAAGAACATTGTGGTCAAGGAAGGCCGCTTTGGTCCCTACATCACCGACGGCATCACTAACATCACCGTTCCGCGCGGAACCGAGGTGGAGGAGCTGACCCGGGAAGCCGCCATCGAACTTCTGGCTGACAAGCGCGAGCGCGGCCCCGTCAAGCGCACCGCCAAGGCGCCGGTAAAGAAGCCTGCGGCGAAAGCCCCGGCCAAGAAAAAGGCCCCGGCCAAGAAGTAACTTTGCAGTAACGCCAACAGCCCCAAACATCAGCCGATGTTTGGGGCTGTTGGCGTTTGCCGCCGGCGTTCCCGTCTAAGTCGCCGTGGATCGGATACCGCCGGCCGCCATCCAGTGTCGTTTGAAAATGTTAGTTAATGTGCGAATGATCAGAAATGAGATCGGTAACATATGGATTTTCGCCAATGAGACCCGTAACATGGCTCACGTAGCCCACTCGCTGTGCGCCTCATCACATTACGTGGTGGTGAGCGGCGCATGGTGGCACGCCAGCCCACCAAATCCATTCCAGCCTTCACGGGGAGATATGAAAATTCGCCATCGTACCGGCCGCAGAGCAGTAGTTTCCGCGCTGACCGCGGCCGCACTGACCCTTGCTTCCGCCGCCGTCGCCTTGCCAGGTGCCAATGCAGTTGTGGCGCCAGCCCTTGCCCCGGCCGTGCTGGCCGTTGCCGCGCCGTCGGGTGCCGTTCCGCTGACACCGGCCGGAGCACCGCAAACCATCCCCGGGTTATCCACCTGGACGTCCGCCACCGGACAGTTCGGGCTGGGTGCCGGCGCCAAGGTGATCGGCGCCAACTCCACGCTGACGGGCGATCTTGCCTCGCAGCTGTCGGCCGTGCTGGGGCGAACCGTGACAACCGGCGCCACCGGTGCCATTGCCGGCGACCTTGAAGTGGCGGTTGACACGAACCGCAGTGCAGCGCTGGGTGAAGAAGGCTACGAACTCACCGTGGGCAATACCATCAAGGTCACCGGTGCCACTGCAACGGGTGCCTTCTATGGCGCCCAGACCATCCTGCAGCTGCTGACCCAGGGCAACACTGTCAACAAGGGCAGCTCCATTGACGTCCCGCAGTACGCAGAACGCGGCGTTGGCCTGTGCGCCTGCCAGCTCACCATCTCCATGGAGTCGCTGGAACGCACCATGAAGGACATGGCCTACAACAAGCTCAACCAGCTGTGGCTGGAAACCAAGCTCAAGTCCGACGCGTACCCCAAGGCCAACTTCTGGGCCTACTACACCAAGGCCGAGGCCGCCCAGATCACCGCATGGGCCAAAAAGTACCACATTGAGCTGGTCCTGGAAGTGAACTCTCCCGGCCACATGCGCCCCTGGCTCAACGACTACCCGGAGCTGCAGCTGGTCAACAATGCCGGCACCAAGAAGGTTGAGCAGCTGGACATCAGCAAGCCCGAAGCCTTCACCATGGTCACCAAGCTGGCCGACGAGTACGCCGCAGCCTTCCCGGACCAGCCCTACTGGCACATGGGCGGCGACGAGTACATGATGGGTGACAGCTACGCGAACTACCCGCAGTTCGCGACTTTCGTGGCAGCCAACCCTGCCATCTTCCCGGCAGGATCGGGTCCCGGCGACGTCTTCATCTGGTTCATGAACAAGGTCAACGCACACGTCAAGGCAACGGGCAAGACGCTTCGCATCTGGAATGACGGTGTCCCCAGCTCCAGCACCATCCCGCTGGACAAGGACATTGTGGTGGAGCACTGGTTGAACTCCGGGCCAAAGCCGCAGGCCCTGCTCGATGCCGGCCACGACGTGCAGAACTCCGCCCAGGCCCTGTACTTCAACCGCCCGGGCAACTACACGGTGAATCTGGCGAACCTGTGGACCTCCGGCTGGACCCCCCGCACGTTCGACGGCGGCACCACCGTCACCGACGTGCCCGGCAAGGGCAAGGTCATTGGCGCCAAGCTGTCGGCATGGCCCGACGACACCCCCGCGTCCACCGAATCCATGGTGGAAGAGCAGATTTTCGCCACCACGCGATTTTTGGCCCAGGCAACCTGGGGCGGGCCAAAGCCCACAGCTGATTTCGCCAAGTTCAGCACGCTGACCAATAATTTGGGACGCGTGCCCGGCTACAACAGCTACGACAGGACACCCGTGGGTGACGGTGGGTACTCCATCTCAACGACAGGCAAATCGGTCAACATCAGTGGCTCGGGCGTCTCAGTTTCTGCCGCGGCCAACGAAACCTGGACGCTGGCAGCCACCAGCGACCACTATTACAAGCTGACCGCCGCCAACGGCAAGTGCCTGGCCATGGCCGGCGGCTTGCTGTGGCTGCAGGCCCCCATGCAGCAGGACCTGGCACCGTCGTTGTCCGATTGCACCACTTCCGACCGCCGCGTCAACAACCTGCAAAAGTGGGAAGTGCTCAAGGACGGCAACGGCTACCGGATCCGCAACGCGATCACGCAGCTGCCGTTGAGCGTGAACGCAGCCGGCGCTTTGACGCAGCAGGCTGCCGACGTACGGGCGGCAAGCATTTTCACTCTGGCAGGTGAAGTGTCCACCAGTGTCACAGCTCCTGCCCGTGCGGTGGCTGGAGCTCCGGCTGCCATCACCGTGACCGTGGACAACCGGACAGCCAGCAACATCACAGGTGCTGTTGTCACCCCGGCGGCTCCTGCCGGCTGGGCCATTGCCCCGGCCTCGATCACCATGGGTGATGTTGGAGCAGGCACTGCCAAAACGGCAACGTTTACCGTGACGCCGTCGTCCAGTGCTGACTTTGGCAACTTCACGGTCTCCGCAGCCACGGCCTATAAAGTTGGTGCCGAATCCCGGGTCAGCAACTCAAGCGCCACAGGGTTGCTGACGTGCTCGGTCGCCGCCCTGCGCCCGGTGGGTGCGGTGGTTGACAGCTTCAACAATGGCCAGGGCGAAATCACGCCAGGTTCCAACGCCATTGACGGGGACCCCGCCACCTTCTGGGGAACAGCTTGGACACCTTCCAATGCGGCCTTGCCCCACACCATCACTGCCGACCTTGGCAAGGAAATGAGCATTTGTGCGCTCAACGCGCTGCCACGCCAGGGCACCTCTTCCGGTGCCGCCAACGGGCGCATCAAGAACTATGAGGTTTACGTTAGCAACATTGCCGGCTCAGTGGGAACCAAGGTTGCCGAGGGAACCTTTGCAAACGTTTCCACGATTCAGACTGTTATTTTGGCTGCTCCGGCCAAGGGCCGCTACCTGACGCTCAAGGCCCTGTCCGAGCAGGCGGGCCAGCCCTGGACCACCCTTGCCGAGTTGAGCCTCGACGCAGCTGAGGTGGGTGTGGAACCGACGGTTCCGGCCACGACGGCGCCTCCGGCTACGACGGCCCCGGCCACAACCGCGCCGGCTACGACGGCCCCGGCCACAACCACCCCGGCGACGATGGCGCCTGCGACGACGGCGCCTGCCACGACCAACCCGGCGACCACGCCTCCGGCTGTCACCACGGCACCGGCCACAGCACTGCCCGCCTCAGTTGAGGCAGGCGATGTTCAGCAGGGCCAGACGCTGACCTTCACCGGTTCAGGCTTCCTGCCCGGGGAGAACGTCAACGGAACCGTTCACAGCGAGCCCGTGGACCTCGGCGTCAGCGTGGCGGATGACAACGGCAACGTTTCCTTCACCTGGAATGTGCCGTCCGGCTTTGCTGTGGGCGAGCACATGGTCACGCTGAGCGGCGAAACATCCAAGCGTGTGGTGGAGGCAGTCTTCACGGTTCTGGCCCGCAGTGCATCCACCGGCACGGCAACCACCCCCGCCGGTTCGGCAACAAGTTCCATCGCGGCAACGTCGTCGGCAGCTGCCAAGGACGGTCTGGCCAACACAGGCGCCACCACCACAGCATTGTGGGGAGGAGCCGCGCTGATGGCTTTGCTGGGCACAGTTGTGGTGATGGGCAACCGCCGCAAGGCCGGTGTGCACAAGTAAACCGCGCAGTACCCAGGTGCCGGGGCCGTCCGATGTGTTGAGCAACTTAATTGTTGCTTGGCACCTCGGGCGGCCCTTGCGCTGCCGGGGCCCGGCGGGTTGCCAGCCGTGACATGTCAAGGCGATTGGCGGCCCCGCTCTTGCGCAGCAGGTTGGAGATGTGCGAGCTGACGGTCTTCTCACTGATGACCAAGGCCCGTGCAATCTCTGCGTAGGTGCGCCCGGCAATTACGTAGCCCAGAATTTCCCGTTCGCGCGGCGTCAGCTCCGGCCACTGCTCCGGAACATCCGGCATCGCTTCCGGGGTTGTGGTGTCAATGCGGGCCCGGGCGGCGAGCTCCGCCAGCTGCTCCCGGATGGGGGCAGCCTCAAGCTCCACCGCGAGGTCATGGCCGCGGCGCAGCAACGACGCGGCCACGTTGGCATGGGCATGGCCATGGAGCAGCAGGGACTCCACACCACGCCAACACGCGTAGGCCTCTTCCCAACGGAAGGACACCAGGTGCAGGGCATCGGCCGCGCCGGTCCACTGCGCAGCAGTGTTGCCACCGCCCCTGGCGCGGCCCACCTCAGCGACGTAGAGCAAGTCCATGGCCGCCAGCTGCCGGAGGTATTCCTCGGTGCATTCCCCGGGTTCCTGGAGGACGCGAGGGAAGTGCTGCACCAAGTCATCGAGCAGGGCAAGGTGGCGGGCAGGGGGCAAACCTTCGTCCCGGGCCAGGCATGCCATATCGGCAAGGGAACGGGCCGCCAAGGGGACCAGCCACTCACACATGGTCGGTGCCACCCCGGCTGAGGTGGCGCCGGACATGGCCGCCACGTAGGCGGCGGCAGGATCCCCCGCGGCAAGGCAAACCTCGGCCCGAATGGCGTCAAAGCCCAGATTCAGGAACTCCGACGTGGCGGAGCAGAGCTCGTCAGCGCGTGCCAAGTGCGCCTGCGCCTCGTCCGTCCGGCCCTGCAACGCGGCCAGGCGCGTCGCGCTGAGGCGGGCGTCGACGTCGGCCATGACGCCGGGATCGGACCCGTGGACGACTCGAAGAGCCTCGGCGCACTCCCTCCAACGGCCGATGACCAGGTAGCTGCCGGCCTCGTCGGCGGCCAGTTTGGCAACATAGGCGTGCGGTGCGCCCAGGGCAAGCAGCTGCACCCGGCCATCACGCATGAGATCCGCGTAGCGCCGGCTTGTCCAGTTTGCCGTGGCATTCGCCTGCCAGAGCGTGGCATGGACATACGCCCAAAAATCCCGGGCCTGGGCAGCGGCAACTACGGCCTTCCCGGCAAGGGCCCGGCAGTCCTGTGCCCGGCCGTCGCCCAGGGCAGCCATGGCGTTCGCCGTCAGGGCGTAGCTCAGGGCCCGCGGATTGCCGGCCTCCCGGGCCACCTCGAGGGCCTGCCGCGCCTCATCCGCGGCACCGGCGGAGCCGTGCCACAGGCCCGCGTGGGCGTGTTCGGCCAGCGCCAAGGCATACTGCCAGCTGTCAGGGGCGACGGCGGCCAGCCGTACGGCCGTGCGCGTGTCCGCAAGGTCCATGAACGCCCGGCCGGTGGCATGGCGCAGGAGGGTGCGCCGCACCAGCAGTTCGGCCGCGTCCAGAGGCCGGGCACCGCCGTCGAGCAGGGCCAGCAGGGCTTCCACAGCCTCCAATTCGTCCTCCTGGGCGCCCGAATCCTCGGCCGCGGCGCGCAACCTGGACCACAAGTCCGCAAAACTTTCCGTCGCATCCGGCAGGCGGGCGCGCAGGGTGAGGGCGCGCCGGAGCAGGCACACCATCTCGGCTGTTCCGCCAACGTTGCCAGCGGCGGAGGCGGCACGCAGCGCCCACCTGTAGGCGTCCTCCAGGTGGCCGGCGCTGTGGTGGTGCTCGGCCAGCGCTGCCATGGACTGGAAATCGGGCTGCTGCCCGCCCGCCAGCCAGTCTTCGTGGAGCGTGGCAAACTCCGCATGCCAGCGGCTGCGTGTATCCCCGTCCAGCCGCTGGAGCAGGGCTTCGGCAATAAGGGGGTGGTGGAACCACCAGTTTGTGCCGTCCGGGCCGCAGTCCAGGATACCCGCATCGGCACCCTCGCGCAGAAGCGGCATGACGTCAGGGGCAAGAACCCAGGCGTTCCTGACGGACTCAAGGTCCTGGACGCGAAGGGGGCTGCCGGCAACGGCCATGAGTTGTGTGAGGGTCCGGGCGTTGGGGGACAGGAGCATCCAGGACCGCAGGAGGGCCGACTTGAGGTCCGCCGGAAGCTCCGCCGGGAGATGGCGGGCGCCGGGATGAACACCTTCCACCACCAGCTTGTTGAGGTAGGCGTTTCCGGCGGTGTGGGTGAATACTTCCTGCACCAGGCTTTGGTGCGGGGGTGCGCCCAGCAGCCCGGCCAGCTGGACGCCTGTGTCGATCCGGTCCAACGGCCCCAATGCCAGCCAACCCACCCGGGGCAGGCGGCGGATGTCGGCAAGCCAGCGCAGCAGGGGGTGCCCGTCCCCGAGTTCGCCATTGCGCAGCGTGGCGATGATGGCCAAGCGGCGGTATGCGGGACCTGCAATGAGGTACATCAGCACATCCAGGGTGCTCGAGTCAGCCCATTGCAGGTCATCAACAATGAGGACCACAGGCCGGAGCGCGCACAAGTTTTCAAGCCATGCGTCAATGATGACGGGGACGTCGGGGCGGGACATTCCGGAAACACCGGGCAGGGGATCCGCCACGCCGTCGATGCGCGGCGCGTGCCGGAAGGCCGCACGCAGGGGCAGGAAGGGAACCGTCATGGAGGCAAGCGGCAGGGCCGCGCCCGCGAAGATCCACGGTGCGGATCCTGCAGTGGTGCAGGCTTGCCGCACCAGCACGGTCTTGCCCACACCGGCATCGCCCGTGACGATCAGCGTGCCGGACGCCCCGGCGGCCGCGGCGTCCAAAGAGGCCCCGATGGCAGCCAGCTCCGTCGCCCGCCCAACGAGTGCTTCCCCGAACGCAGCTGCGGTTGTGATCACCCCACCAGTTTCCCACTTCCGGCGCACCGTGTCCCGTGAATCTGAGGGTGGACCGTGGCTTTCTCAGGGGCAACCCCCGATGTGCCGTGGCAGCTGTGGAGAGCACAGTGGTGGTATCAGGACGGCACCAGAGAAGGAGCACGGAATCATGTTCACAGCACACAGGGCGCCACGGTGGCTCGGGGTGGCAGCGGCAGCCTTGCTGCTGGCCGCCGCCGCACCCGCCCCGGCGCAAGCAAGACTGGATCCGGGAACAACAAACAACATCGCACCGATTTTGGTGTCCCCGGGATGCCCGCTGCGGCGGATCGAGCGGCAGCTGATCCGCTGCGACAGTCTCACCGGAGCAGGGGTATTTGCCCCGCTCTGGGTCCCGGAGCAGTAGCCCGGCAACACCCGGGCACGACGGCGGCCCGCCCCGGCCGCCGTCGTGCCCGGGTATTGCGCGTGCGCGCTGTGATGGCGGTGTGCCGGGGGGTGAATATTTTACTTTTCCCCCCGCCACCCCATAATGGGCATATGAGATTAGGCGTGCTCGACATTGGCTCCAACACAGTTCACTTGCTCCTTGTTGACGCACGGCCCGGGGCCAAGCCCGTGCCATATGCCTCGCACAAACGGCCGCTCAGCCTGGTGGCCCACCTTGATGACCAGGGCAACATCACCGACGAGGGCCAGAGTGAGCTCATTGAGTTCATCCTGGAGGCGTGGGAGTTTGCCGCCAAACACAAGGCCAAGGACCTTTTGGCGTTCTGCACCTCAGCGATCCGCGAGTCCACCAATGGTGCCGCGGTGCTGGACCGTGTGCAGCATGAGACAACTGTCCGCCTGACGGAGCTCACGGGCGAGGAAGAATCCGCCATGACGTTTTTTGCCGTGCGCCGCTGGCACGGCTGGGATGCCGGGACCATCCTGAACCTGGATATTGGTGGCGGCTCCTTTGAAATCTCGCAAGGCGACAATGAACTCCCCGACCTGGCCCATTCAGTGCCCTTGGGAGCAGGACGGCTGACTCGGGAATGGCTCGCCGAGGATCCGCCCACGGCCAAAAGCATCAAACAATTACGCAAACACATCAAGGCAACGCTCAAGGAGCCGGTCGCAGCCACAAAACTCCTCGGCCCGCCCACCATCGTCACGGGCTCCTCCAAGACGTTCCGGGCGCTGGCCCGCATCACCGGGGCTGCGCCGTCGTCCATGGGGCCCTACGTGCGCCGCGAACTGCACCTGGCCGACCTGGGGCTGTGGTCCCAGCGGTTGTCGGCCATGTCCTCGGCGGACAGGCTGCACCTGCCGGGGGTGTCCGCGCCACGGGCCCAGCAAGTGCTGGCCGGGGCGCTGGTGGCCCAGACCGCGCTGGAAATGTTCGGTGTGACAACCATGCAGATCAGCCCATGGGCCCTGCGTGAAGGACTGATCCTGCGGCGTCTGGACCAGCTGGTTTTCGACGGCCCCCTGGACCCGCCGGCTCACGTGGCCAAGCTGATGAATTCAAAAAACTAAGTAGGCGGACATGACTCAAACACCAACGGACGCTCCCCAAGATCAAGGCCGGACTGAGGCCGCGAGTCCGCCGAGGGCCCACATTCCAGTGGCGCTTTCCACTGCCTCGGTGTATCCACTGTCCGTGCATGACGGCTTTGCCGTGGCCGCCGATCTTGGCTACGACGGCGTGGAAGTCCTCGTCACGCACAATGGGGACAGCCAGGACGCCGCTGCCCTGAGCCGGCTGGCCGAACGCTATGACCAGCCCATCCTGGCCATCCACGCCCCCACGCTGTTGCTCACCCAGCAGGTGTGGGGAAGTGCCTGGAGCAAGATCCAACGATCGGCCCAGATGGCTGTCGATGTTGGGGCCGAGGTGGTGGTTGTGCACCCGCCGTTCCGTTGGCAGAACGACTACGCCGAAACGTTTTCACACGGTGTGCGCGACATTGCGGACGCGTTTGGCATCCGCATAGCCGTGGAAAACATGTACCCGTGGCGTGTCCGCGGGCGGGAGGCGCTGGCCTACCTGCCGCATTGGGATCCTGTGCCGCTGGACTACAGGGACGTCACGTGGGACTTTTCCCATGCCGCCACCGCTGGGGCGTCAAGCCTTGATGCCGTCAAAGCGCTCGGGGAGCGGCTGCGGCACATACACCTGACGGATGGCATTTCGCCGTCGACCAAGGATCAGCACCTGATCCCCGGCCATGGCACCCAGGAGTGTGTTGAGGTGCTCCAGCATGTTGCCCACAACGGCTTCGACGGCACAGTGGTTGCCGAAATCTCCACGCGCAAGGCCAAGGGTGCGGGTCAGCGTGAGGAATGGTTGGCCGAAACCTTGGAGTTTGCCCGGGTGCATCTGGGCCAGACGTTGCCGTAGGGCCGGGCCGGGCCTGTCGGGCCGGGACCAGGATGGCCGGGCCGGGCCTGTCGGGACCAAGCCTTAACGTGAAATCGCCGGAGACCGCTCAGCCAGTGGATGGGGGGATCACTGGCGAGGTCTCCGGCGATTTGACTGGTCTTCAGGACAAGACCAGTCCGATCATCACTCGCACCCTTATGAGGTAATTAAGAGATTACGGGGCGTGCTTGAGAATAGCCGGGGCGTGAGCTGTGCGTTTGCCGTTAAACCGTATTTGGTCCATTTTTGGGCTGCACATACCTGCCCGGTTGCATGCTGTGCCGGGGCAAACAAAGATGGGGGCATGATGAAAAAGATTGTGTTTCTTGGCTGCGGCTCCATGGGTGAAGCGATTCTGGCCGGCATGTTGGCCGCCGGGGTATCCCCGCTTTCCGTTGTGGTGACTGTGCGGCGTCCGGAGCGGGCCCATGAATTGGCCACCCGCCACGGCGTCACGGCCTTGGCCTCCAACGAAGAAGCAGAGGCCAACGTTGAGGCCGTGGCAGGGGCAAGTGTTGTGATCCTCGGGGTGAAGCCCGTGGGGATCATCGATTTGTGCCGCGAGATTGCTGACGCACTGGAGCCCAACGCCGTAGTTGTCAGTGTTGCTGCGGCTGTGTCCCTGGCCCAACTGGAAGGTGCTTTGTTGCCCGGCCAGCCGGTGGTCCGCTCCATGCCCAACACCCCCCTGAAGGTGGGTCGCGGCGTGGTTGCCCTCTCCGCCGGCAGTGCTGCTGATGAGCATCACATGGCAGCAGCCCACGAGATTTTCGATGGCTCGGGCGTGGTCCTTGACATCCCCGAAGAGCAGCAAAACGCCGTCTCGGCCATCAGCGGCTCCGGACCGGCCTACGCTTTTTACCTAGCGGAGGCCATGGCGGCAGCCGCCGAGGACTTCGGCATCTCGCCGCAGATTGCACAGATCCTGGCGCGGGAAACCGTGGCCGGTGCAGGCATCATGCTGGCCGAGCCTGGCGCGAATCCAAGTGAGCTGCGCCGGGCAGTCACGAGCCCCAACGGCACCACCGAACAAGCCATTGCCAGCTTCGACCGGGACGATTTGCCGGCAATCATCAGGACAGGGGCCCAGGCCGCCGCGGCCCGTGCAGCAGCGATTACGGCAGAGCTCGGCGAAAAGTAGCCTCCCACGCCGCAACACGTGGTCCGGGGGCCGCTGCGACTGCTGCTGTCCGGAACCAGCGGGGAAGGGATTTCGACGATCCTGC
>JBDTQM010000124.1:0-10958 GCA_039932175.1 Specibacter sp. | reverse complement strand
TGGTTCAGGCCGAGTTGGGGCTCGACGGCGCAACGGGTGCCGATGGCGTGCCGGGGCACAGGCTGCGCGTCATGCCCATCCTGGAATCGCCGGCTGTGATCCATGTGGAAACCCGTACAGCAGCCCTGACAAACATTTACGCGCTGCTGGCCGCCAACCGTGAGGACATTTTGTCGGTGCGGATCGGCGCCACCGACATGTCCAGCGGCTTTGGCCTGCGCCGCTCCCGCGATTTGACCATCTACGACGTCAACGTGGTGGCGGGCGTCATTGGGGACATTGTGAACGTGCTGGGGCGGCCGGAAGGCGGCTTTGTCATCTCGGGTCCCGTCTGGGAACACTATTCCAACACCGAGCGGGTGCTGCGCCCCCAACTGCGCGTCACACCGTTTGCCGGCGAACAGGAACGAGAACTGCGCCAACGCATCATGACGGCAAACCTTGACACCTTGATTCGCGAGATTGAACTGGATTTGGCCAACGGCTTGTTGGGCAAAACCGTCATCCACCCCACCCACGTGGCCCTGGTGCATGCCATGAGCGTTGTCAGCCACGAGGAATACCTTGATGCGCTGGCCATCGCCGGAAACGTCGGCGGCGGCGCTGCCGCATCCCCCTACGGCAACAAAATGAATGAAATGAAACCCCACCAAGCCTGGGCCCAACGAACCCTGTTGCGGGCCGACGCCTTTGGCGTATCCGCAGCAGATGTCACCTTCGTTGACCTCCTGGAAGCGAGCATGAGATGAACACTTCCACTCCCGACCCCGCAGGGCCCGAACCGTTGTGGAGCGGCGGCTTCGTTGCCGACCGGCTCAACGTGCGCATCCACTCGGATCCCGGCAGTGCCGTGGCAGTGCAGGATCTGGTGGGATTGGCGCTGCGCCGCAACCCCAAACGCGCGCACTTGTTGGTCTCCAATGTCCTGGCCAAGCACGTCCCCACCGAGCCTGCCCTGGTCATCGCTGCAGGGGAGTTGTTGGGCGCCTTTGTTGCCAGGCAGCTTTCGCGGCTCACGTTCGACGCCGGCGACCGCCTCGCCATGCCCATCGACGCCGTGCCGGACCAAGCCCTGGCGGACGCCGCCACGCAATTGACAACAGTGTTGCAAGGCGCGGCAGGGCACCGCCAGGATGCCATTGCCACCCTCGCGGGGCAGGTGGCGGGCATGCGCACCCGACTGCCGGGCACAGTGGTGCTGGGCTATGCCGAAACAGCCACCGGCCTGGGGCGGCTGGTGGCCAATGCCCTGGGCGCCTACTACATTCACTCCACCCGCCACGCCACCCCGGGGATCCCCTCCGCTGCCAGCTTTGAGGAGGGGCATTCACACGCCACCTCGCACAGCCTGGTGCCCACGGATCCGCACTGGTTTGACGGGGCAAGTCCCGTCATTTTGGTGGACGATGAGCTCAGCACCGGGTCCACAGTCATCAACACCATCCGCGAGCTGCACGCCCTCATCCCGCACCCCGTCTACGTGGTGGCTGCCCTGATTGATCTTCGCGGCAACGCCGACAGGGCACGCTTTGAAGCGTTGGCCGATGAGCTGGGCTGCCGCATTGCCGTGGCCGCGCTGGGCACCGGCCGGGTTGAGCTCGATCCCGACATTCTGGAGCGGGCCGCCGAACTCCTGGACACGTTGGAGCAGCCGGCCCTGCCGGAGGCCGAGCCAGGCCGGCTGTCCATGCTGGAACTGGCCGCACGGAACGTGGATCCGGTGCGCAGCGACAGATTTGGCAACGCCTCCCCGCCGTCGGAAGCCACCATCGCCCTGGTGGCCGGCCAGGTCGCCGAACATCTGAGCGGCCTGGACTTGCACGGCCCCGTGGTGGTGGTGGGCACCGAGGAGAACATGTTCCTGCCGCTCGCCGTTGCCGATGTGCTCGCTGCCATGCTGCCGGAGATTGCAGTGCGTTTTTCCACGACCACCCGCTCCCCCATAGTCCCGCTCGAGCGCGAGGACTACGCCATTGCGGGGGCGCTGACCTTTGCCAGCCACGACCTCGCCAACGACGGCCCGGGCGTACGTTTCGCGTACAACCTCAACGGACCGGGCCAACGCCCCGGCACCATAGTGGTGTTCCCGGAACCCGGCACCAACCGCCGCCACGTGCTGCACGGCGATCCCGCATCCGGGCTTCCACCACTGGCGGGGGCCCTGCAAACGGCCGCCGATGACGTTGTGGTGGTTCTGCTGCCTGTTGATGCCCCGCCCGCCACCGCCACAGAGGAGCCGGCATGAGCCAGTCCCCCCTTCCAGCACCCCTGAACGGGCCGAATTTTGGCTCCTACCCGGCGAGCGAGGTCACCTGGCTGTTGAAGGACTTGAGCCACCTTTCCTTGGAGGCGCCAACAGCGGACCGCGAACACGCCATCCAATCGGGGGCGGCAAACTACGCCGAGTCCCTGCCAGTTGAGTACACACCCAGCCCCGAATATCAGGCCCTGTACGAGGATGCCGTGGTGCGCGCCGGGGAGCGGATTGCCACGGCGGTTGGCGTGGTGACCGAGCTGGCTCTGGCAGCACGCGACAACCAGCCCGTATTGGTGTCCCTGGCCCGCGCCGGCACTCCCATTGGCATTTTGATGCGCCGCTGGGCCCGGCAGATTCATGGCCGGCAGCTGCCGCATTTCACCATGAGCATTGTCCGTGGCGTGGGTTTGGACCAAACGGCGTTGCGCTACCTGACAGCCAATTTTGATCCCGCCCGGATACTTTTTGTTGATGGCTGGACGGGCAAGGGCGCCATTTCGCGGGAGCTGAGCGCAGCCCTGGATGATTTTGCTGCCAGTGACGGCGTTCGTTTCCCCGATGACATCGCCGTGCTGGCCGATCCCGGGCATTGCGTGTCCATGTTCGGCACCCGGGAGGACTACTTGATTCCCTCGGCATGCCTGAATTCCACGGTGTCCGGCCTGGTGTCGCGCACAGTGTTCAACACCGACCACATTGGCCCGGATGATTTTCACGGCGCCAAGTTTTATGCCGAGCTGGCTCCGGCCGATGTTTCCAACGACTTCCTGGCCGCCATCTGCGCGCACTTTGACCGTGTCCGGCCGGCGGTCGCCCAGCAGCTCGCGCAGCACACGGCCGACGCCCCGGCCCCCACCTGGGTGGGATGGCAGGCTGTGGAGCGAATCAGCAGCGAATACGGCATCAACAACGTCAACCTGGTCAAGCCCGGCGTGGGTGAGACCACAAGGGTTCTGCTCCGCCGTGTGCCCTGGCGCGTGCTGGTCAACCCCGATGCCATGGACGACGTGGCGCATGTGCTGCTGCTGGCCGAACAACGCGGGGTCCCCGTGGAGCAGGTCCCCGGCCTGCCCTACAGCTGTGTTGGCCTGATCCACCCCAAATTCGACAAAAGCGCAGTGGGCGCCGACGGTAAGGCAGTGCACAACGCATGAACACCCCCTTTCTGGCTGCCTGCGACCTTGACCGGACGCTGATCTACTCCAAGAACGCGCTCTGGCTCACGGGCGCCGACAAGGACGCCCCCGCCATGGTGGTGGCCGAAGTGTATGACGGCGCACCCCTGTCCTACATGACCCGGCAAGCACAGGAGCACCTGCTGGCACTCAAACGCGCCGCCACTTTTGTGCCCGTCACCACGCGCACACAGGCCCAATACGAGCGCGTGCAGCTGCCCGGGCCCGTCCCCGACTACGCCATCACCTCCAACGGCGGCGTGCTGCTGCACCATGGCGCACCGGACGCCGTCTGGCATGAACAGCTCACGGGGAGGATGTCCGCGGCCTGCGCCCCGTTGGAAACCATCGAGAGCTACCTCGGCAACCCCGATTTTTCTGCCTGGATCCTGCGCCTGCGCCGCGCCGAGGACCTTTTTGTCTACGCCATCATTGACCGCGACGCCATGCCCGAGGCGTTTCTCAGCGAACTGGCCAGCATGTGCACGGCGGCCGGCTGGACGGTCTCGGTGCAGGGCCGGAAGCTGTATTGCGTCCCCATGCCCGTCAACAAGAGCGACGCCCTCGCCGAGGTGGCCCGCCGCACAGGCGCCGCGACAGTCATTGCCGCGGGCGATTCGCTGCTGGACCAGGACATGCTCGCCGACGCCACCATTGCCTACCGCCCCATCCACGGTGAATTGCACGACGCCGGATACCTCGCCGCCCATTTGCGGCTCACCTCGGTGCGCGGGATCATGGCCGGGGAAGAAATCCTGCGCAGCATCCTGGCCGAGGTCGCTGCCGCCTGACCCTGTTTCCCGCCGCCCCAAACCATTCTGCGTGGCAGTTGTTCCACGAAACGGGTCGAAATAAGCGCTTTCCGGTCCATCAGCTGCCACACAGGTCTCGACTTGGCGAATCTTTGGGCCGGAGGGCGCTCGATCCGCCGTTGTTGGTGACTGGCGGTAGGCTGGACGTTCACTGCAATCCACTTTCCGGGGAGAACTCTGTCTTGTCGCATGCACGCAACACCCGCACCTTGAGGGCCACCGAATTCATCATGGGCTCGGTCTTGGCTTCCGTCTTATTTCTGGGCACAGCGTGCGGCGGCGCCCCGGCACCCGCTGCGGCTCCGGCGTCGGCCATGCCAACGCAGGGCACGGTGCCGGCTTCAGCACCCACCGAATCCGACACCGCCCCTCTTGACGGCGAGGGTGTCCCCGACGCCGGCGGCGCCGATCTGGCCGCCAATGTTCAGCCGGCTTTTGCTGCGAAGGCCGTGGCGGTGCTGGCCACGCTTCCCATCAAGGGCAGGGCACCCAAGACGGGCTACAGCCGGGAAGAATTTGGCCAGGCATGGGCGGACGTGGACAAGAACGGTTGCGATACGCGCAATGACATGCTCAAGCGGGATCTGAGCGCCAAGACGTTCAAGCCCGGAACCCGCGAATGCCAGGTGCTGACAGGAGTTTTGGCGGATCCGTACACGGCCACCACCATTGACTTTGTGCGCGGCTCCGCCACCAGCAGCGCCGTCCAAATTGACCACGTGGTGGCGCTCAATGACGCCTGGCAAAAGGGCGCCCAGCAGCTGACGGCGGATCAGCGCACGGCCCTCGCCAACGATCCGCTGAACCTCCTGGCGGCGGACGGCCCCGCCAACCAGCAAAAGGGCGCCAGTGACGCGGCAACGTGGCTGCCGCCGAACAAGAGCTACCGGTGCAACTATGTGGCCCGGCAGATTTCCGTCAAGGCCACCTACTCATTGTGGGTGACCCAGGCTGAACATGACGCCATGGCAAACGTCCTGGCCAATTGTGCGGGCATTGAAGTGCCCACCAACCGGAGTGCTCCCGCTGCCGAGCAGCCGGCGAAACCTGTCATTGTGCCGCCAGCAGCTCCGGTTGCTCCCGCGGCACCTGTTGAAGCTGCGCCCGCTCCGCCAGTTGTGGTCCCACCTGCCCCGGCCCCGCTGGTCCCGGTGCCGGATGTTTTCTACCAAAACTGCTCAGCCGTCCGCGCGGCGGGTGCGGCGCCCATCCTTGCAGGCCAGCCCGGTTACAGCGCCAAACTGGACCGCGACGGCGACGGCGTGGGCTGCGAATAGCATTTTTCGGCCGCGAACTTCCCTTGCGCCCGGGATGAAATATTGCCTCTGGCAACTACAACAGGAATAGCTAAAATTGGTGTGTGAGCTCTCACAGCGACCAGCCCCTGGTCCCAGCAGTGTGGCAACGCCATGACACGGCGATCCTGCCGTTGTGGCGTGAACGGCTGTGCGTCGATTTGGGGCCAACCGTGGCCAGCCGCTACGCCGCGGGGCTTTTCTTTGAGGACAGGCGCCGGCCCATTGCCCAATGGTTCAACCCGGCGCTGAACGCTGCACTGCTGGTGGGCATTGAAACCTCGGCCGAATGGCCTGTGCAACGTTTTGGGCTGTTCTACGCCCCGGCCGGCGGCGGGGTCATCCGGGTCCACACCACCACGCATGAGTGGTACCTGCGCACGCCCAAACAGTCGCCCACAGAGGACGAAGCCTTTGCCGAGGCCATTGTTTCGGCCGAGTCATTCCTGCAGGTGGAGATGGACTTTATCTAGAACTCCGTATCCCCAGGTGGTGCTCGGCAACAAAGGAGACCGTGGCGCGTGTTGCCGGATGCAGTTCCAGCCCCACATTCTCATTGCCGGCGGGCTTCAACAATGTTCCCGGCACGTACAGGGTTCGCTGCGGCGCGCGCGCCCAGTACCTGCCCAGGCAGAAACCGTTGACCCACACCAAGCCCTTGGTCCAGTTGTGCGTGTCAAGGTGCAGGTCCGAACCGTCGGGATGCTCAAACGTTGCCCGCGCAAATACCGGTCCGGCCAATTGCTCCAGCTGTTGCCGGGGCAGCCCGTCGAAGGCTCGCAAAACGGGCCCGCCATCCACCAGCTGATGCGGCGGCAACTGCCACTTCTTCAGCGGCACCCCGTTCAACCGGGCCGGACCTATCAGGCCCTTTGGTTCACCCAGGCGTGGTCCGTAATTAACCCGGCCCTGGTCCTCTGTGCGGTACACGCTGAATTCGCTGTAGTGGCCGATGGCATCGGTGCTGCCGGGTTCTTCCGCATCAGCCCAATCGGCAGCAGTGTCAAAGTAGTCCCACGGGGAGAGTTCCTGCGCCAGGGGCAGCTCCAGCACGCGGGCCGCCTTCCTCTCCGCGGGAACACCGCGCCCATCAAGGTCTGTGTAGCGGCCCAGGATTTCCCGGAACGCCCAGTACTTCCCGGTGGGGTGCCCCGGTTCATCCAGCGGCGAGTCATAGTCGTAGCTGGTGACAGTTGGCTGGTACACGCCCTTGTCATCGGCGCCGTTGGTGAAGCCAAAGTTGGTGCCACCGTGGAACATGTAGATGTTGACGGAGGCGCCGGCGGCGAGCAGATCCTCCAGTTCCTGGGCCGCCTGCCACGCAGAGGTTGTGTGGTGGTGGGCGCCCCAATGGTCAAAGCAGCCAACCCAGAATTCGGAGCACATCAAGGGTCCGGTGGGTTGGTGGCGGCGCAGCGTCGCCAACCGTTCCTTCGCCCGTGAACCAAATGGCCCTGTCTTGTACAGGCCGGCAGGCTCCCGTTGACCAGCATGTCCGGTTCCGGCTGGTCCACAGTTGTGAAGGGGACGCTCAAACCGATCTCCCGGTTCAGTTCCACCAGTTGCGCCAGGTAGTCCGCGTCAGCACCGTAGGCACCGTATTCGTTCTCAATCTGCACCAAAATGATGGGACCACCGGCGTCGATCTGCCGCGGCACCAGGATGGGTGCCAGCTGTTCAAAGTACTTTCGCACCAGCTTCATGTAGGCGGGATCGGAGGACGGGATCACCGGATTTCCGCTGCCAAACAACCTGGCAGGAAGTCCGTCGTCGTCCCACTCGGCACAAATGTAGGGTCCCGGCCGAACGATGGCGTGCATGCCTGCGGCGGCCACCAGGAACAGAAAACGGCCCAGGTCCAGCCCGCCGGGGGTGTCGAAGGCAGCGGGGGTTGGGGCGTGCCTGTTCCATGCCACGTAGGTCTCAATGGTGTTCAAACCCATCTGGCACGCCTTGCGGATCCGGTCCGCCCACTGGTCCGGGTGCACCCGGAAATAGTGCAGGGCACCGGCCAGAATTCTGTGCGGTTTGCCCTTGGGCAGGAAGTCCTGCTCGCCGATGGTAAAGAGTGACATTGAAGTTCCCATCACGAAGAGTGCAGAGCGGGACGGCCCGCAAGGCCCTTGGGCGCCTTGCGGACCATCCCTGGTGGCATTACTTGCCAGTTACTTTTAAAGCCCTGCTGCTCGCCGTCCTTGGCGGTGGCGTCCTGCCAGGCTTTCAGGCCCACATTCAGGTCGCTGTTTGCGGCGTAGGCCTGGCTGGCCCACTGAATCGCCGAAGATGCTGTTGGCGTAGGTCTGGAAGGGCAGGTAGCTCCATCCGGGGACAACATCCTTGGATGCTGGCTGTGCTTTCGCGCCGCCCGTGTGCCAATCTTCGACGCAGACATCGTTGTCATTGTGTCCTTCGATCAATCTTGGGGATGTTTACGCAAACATGAATAAAAGTAAACTGGCATGTTTACGTGCTCACGCAAGGGGAGAAGATGAATGTTTAATGACAAATTTTCGCCAGCACGCGGCTCCGCACCCATCAAGGCGCCGCGGGCCAAACGAGGGCCATCCATCGCCGATGTGGCCAAGGAAGCCGGCGTCTCCGCCCAAACTGTGTCGCGGGTGTCCAACGGCCTGAGCAATGTCGAAGAGCACGCGCGCCAAGGTGGAACGTGCCATGGAGTCCTTGGGCTACCGGCCCAACAGGGCGGCCCGTGCCCTCAAGAGCGGGCAGTTCAAGTCCATCGGCGTCATCATTGTCTTTGATGCGCTCCTGACCCACAGGGCCGGCATCAGCATGCCGGCAGACCTGCCCACCGTGGTGATCGACTCCAACCCCAGTTCCGGCTACGTCATGGTGGATACGGACCAGGACGGTGGCGCCAACCAGGCCGCCGAGCATCTCCTTGGCCGGGGCGTGCAAATGTGTGGCACATTGCCGGAGCCCAGGCATCGTTCTCGGCGTCCCAGGGCGCCGAAGCGTGGCGCCGCACGCTCGAGGCCGCCGGCATTGGTGCTCCTGACATTCTCCGCGGGGACTGGTCCACCGAGTCCGGCTACAGGATTGGACTGGAGCTGGGCGCCCGTCCCGAGGTGACCGCCATCTTCGCCGCCAATGACCACATGGCCCTGGGCGCCATGCGTGCCCTGCACGACCTTGGCCGGCGCATTCCGGAAGACGTCACCGTTATTGGATTCGACGACCTCGAGGAGTCCCCCTCATTCTGGCCGCCGTTGACAACTGTGCACCAGGATTTCCACACCGTGGGCCAGCTCTGTCTGGAGGCGTTGCTGGCGCAGATCTCCGGCACCAATCCACCGGCCGCCGCACAGAAGGTCCCCACCCGCCTTGTGGTGCGGAAGTCCACGGCAGCGGCCGGCAGCCAACCCGCCATTCCTGGGGCGCCATGCGCCATGCAGCTTAGGCGCCCAAGGCCATCCTGGCGCCAAGGAACAGCATGACGGCGGCTATGAGCCCGTCCAGCACCCGCCAGGCACCGGGCTTGGCGAACACCGGGCGCAGAAGTTTGGCGCCGTAGCCCAGGGCACTAAACCAGACCACACTGCCAAGGGCGGCACCGGCGCCGAACCACCATCGCAGCCCGCCATGCTGGTTGGCAAGCGTGCCCAGGAGCAGCACTGTGTCCAGATATACGTGGGGGTTTAGCCAGGTGATGGTCAGAACTGTGATTAGCGCAGCCTTCGTGCCCAGGGTCCCTGCCTGGCTGCTGGCATGCAGCGTGCCCGGATGCACCGCACGCTTGGCGGCCAGGACTGCGTAGCTGAGCAAAAATGCGGCCCCGGCCAGCCTGATCACCACAACCACTGCGGGCACGGCCGTGATCACGGCGCCAATGCCAACGATTCCGGCCGCAATCAACACGATGTCACTGAGCATGCAGACCCGCACCACCAGCCCCACGTGTTCACCGCGAATGCCCTGGCGGAGCACAAACGCGTTCTGGGCGCCGATGGCGATGATGAGGGCAAGGCCTGCCCCAAGGCCTGTGGCAAGAGTGGCGAAAACTTCCAGTGGCGTCATAAGCATAGAAACTACTAGGCTCGTGAAGGACAGTACAGCTAATTATTTGCTTGTTGCATAAGGAAATCTAATGGTCGCTTTTCAAACGGAGCAATTGCGCACGTTTCTGGCCGTGCTGGACTACGGCACCTTTGACGCCGCCGCCCAGCACTTGCACGTCACTGCTTCAGCCGTTTCCCAGCGCATCAAGGCGATGGAGCAGGCCGCCGGGCAGGTCCTGCTGCAGCGCACCGCGCCCATAGCAGTCACAACAGCCGGTGCCGTGGTGCACAAGATGGCCCGCCAGATGCGGCAGCTGGAAGCAGATGCCGACGCGGAACTGGGGATGACGGGTGCACATCAAAGCGCCATTGCCGTGGTGGTCAACGCAGATTCCCTGGCCACCTGGTTCATGGATGCGCTGGCCGCCGTGCCGCCCGCCGGGCACATGACCTTTGAAATAGTGCGTGAGGACGAGAACCATTCGGTGGCGCTGCTGCGCTCCGGTGAGGTCATGGCTGCTGTCACGGCGGCACCCGATCCCGTGCAGGGCTGCTCAGTGGTGCCGTTGGGCGCCCTGAACTACCGGGCTGTTGCATCGGCTGATTTCATGAATCGCTGGTTTCCACAAGGGTTCTCGGCCGAACTGCTGGCGGCGGCCCCCGCCGTGCAGTTCGACCGCAGCGACACCCTGCAAAGCAATTTCTTCGCCGCCGTCACAGGCACCCCGCTCAGCGGCGCCCAGCATTTCATCCCCGACACCATTCAATTTGCCCGGGCCGTCACGCTGGGGCTGGGCTGGGGGCTCATGCCGGAGGCGCATTGCCGGGCCGGGCTGGGCTCGGGCACACTGCGTGAACTTGTTCCCGGCCACGTTTCCGGCATTGAGTTGTACTGGCAGCGCTGGAAAGTCAGCTCAGCCGCCCTGGACATGCTCACCCACGCCGTCCGCACGACGGCGGCTGCCGCACTCAACCAAGGCGGCGGCACGTTCCGCTGACCCGGCCTGGGGAAACGAGCCGACCTCGGGAAACGACCCTGCCTGGGGAAACGAGCCGGCCTGGCGGCAGGTACGTTTGTACTGCCAGTCCCAGCAACCCAGCAACCCAGCAACCCAGCAACCCAGCAACCCAGCAAGGATCCATTCCATGAGCACCACTTCCCTCCAACGCCACAACCAAAGCGTGCTGGTCATTGGCCAGCTGCTGTCAGGGGTGGGAGTCGCCTCGGGGGTTGCCGTGGGCGGCATCCTGGCGGCTCAACTGGCGGGCACCACGGCCGCGTCGGGGTTTGTTCAAACGGCAGCAGCCTTGGGCGCCGGGCTGGTGGCAGTGCCGTTGGCCAACCTGGCGGTCCGTGCCGGGCGCCGCTGGGCCTTGAGCACCGGCTTTGCCCTGGGCGC
>JBDTQM010000123.1:0-11003 GCA_039932175.1 Specibacter sp. | reverse complement strand
GCCCCCGCTCGCGAGGGGCCCCGACCGAGTTACGAGGTTGGGGAGCGGGCGGGGACTACTGCGGGCCAGTTGGGCGGGGTGTCAGACGGGCTTCTTGCTCAGGTAAATCTCATCCACCACAGTTTCAAAGTCCTTGAGCACCTGGGCGCGCTTGACCTTCATGGACGGTGTGAGGTGGCCGGAGGTTTCGGTGAAGTCGGTATCCACAATCCTGAACTGTTTGATCGCTTCAGCGGCAGACACCGTGCTGTTGGCCCTTGACACGGCACCTTGCACGGCTGCAATGACAATGGGATCCTTGGCTGCTGCGGCAACGCTGATTCCTGCGCTGAGACCGTGCGCCTTGCCCCACTGCGGCAGGGCCTCTTCATCGATCGTGACGATGGCGGCGATGAACGGGCGCTGATCGCCAATGACCACGCACTGCGAGACAATCGCATCGGCACGAATCTGGTCTTCCAACAGCGCCGGAACAACGTTCTTGCCCCCGGAAGTGACAATAATTTCCTTCTTGCGCCCTGTGATTTTCAGGAATCCTTCATCATTCAGCTCGCCAATGTCACCGGTCCGGAACCAGCCGTCAACAAAGGTTTCGGCTGTTAGGTCGTCGCGGCCAAAGTATCCCTTCATGACGCAAACACCCTTGGCGAGGATCTCGCCGTCGTCGGCTATCTTGACGGCGTTGCCCGGCAGGGGCGCGCCAACTGTGCCGATCCTAATGTGTTCGGGGCGGTTGACAGTGATGGGAGCGGTGGTTTCCGTGAGCCCGTAGCCTTCCAGGATCTGCAGGCCGATGCCTTGGAAGAAGTGGCCCAGGCGTTCACCCAGCGGTCCTCCGCCGGAGACCGCGTGGCGGACGTTGCCGCCCATGGCGTTGCGGAGCTTGACGTAGACCAGCTTGTCGAAGAGCAGGTGCTTGAGCTTGAGCCCCAAGCCGACCTTGCCGTCCTGTGTTGCGCGGGAGAACTCGATGGCCGTTTTGGTGGCTGCGGCAAAGATCTTGCCCTTGCCCTCGGCCTCGGCCTTGAGGGTCGCTGAGTTGTATACCTTTTCAAAGACTCGCGGCACGGCCAAAATGAAGGTCGGCTTGAAGCTCTGAAGATCTTCCAGCAGGTGTTTGATGTCGGGTGTATGGCCAACCTTGGCCCCGCCGGCCACCGCCAGCACGGAGATGTACCTGGCAAACACGTGGGCCAGGGGCAGGAACATGATGGTTTGCGAACCCGGGGGCACCACGCTCTGGCCCAGCACGGCCAGGGCGTTTTCGCTGAGTTCCACAAAGTTGGAGTGCGTCAGCATGCACCCCTTGGGGCGCCCGGTGGTGCCGGAGGTGTAAATGATGGTGGCCACATCGGCCAGGCCGTTGGCTGCGCGTGCTGCTTCAAGGGCCGCATCCGGAACATCCCTGCCCGCCTCACGCAGGGCGTCCAGGCCGTCACCTTCGAGCTGCCACACATGGGCCAGGGCGTCCAGACCCTCATTGTGAGCGGCCTGGCGGATGATGTTCTCGTGCTTGCCCGATTCGGCAAACACGGCAACGGCTGCGGAATCGCCCAGGTTCCAGGCCACCTGGGACGGGGAGGAGGTTTCGTAGATCGGCACGGACACTGCGCCGGCAAACCAGATGGCAAAATCCACCAACGACCATTCATAGCGGGTGCGGGCCATGATGCCCACCCTGTCGCCAACGTTTATGCCGGACGCTATCAAGCCCTTTGCCAAGGCGCAGACGTCAGCATGGAACTCCTTGGCTGATACATCAACCCACACGTTATCTTCATTGCGCCGGGAGAAAAGTGCTGGATTGCTGGCCAACTTTGCCTGGCGGAGCACAAAATCGGTGACGTTCATGGTGGCCGGGCTGACTACCTTGGCCGGAACGGAAATCTCTTGCACAATAGCTCCTTTGATATGTGGGCCTGCGTTGGTGTTGCCTTACTCTATCCGGCCCGTGGATCATCCGCCGGGACAAATATGTTACTCGCCAGTAACCTTATGTTGTCCAGTTCACACTTTCAATTCAGGTGAAACGGCGGGCCGTGCTGACTAGAATGAACCAATGCAATTTCCACCCCCTGATTCAGGAGATTCTGCGCCGAACCCGGCCCCCTCCGCAGCTCCCAGCAACTGTCACCACGCCCACGGCGCCCTGGCCCTGGGCATAGACATTGGGGGCACCAAAGTGGCCGCGGGTGTGGTGGATGACAGCGGCACCATACTGGCCCAGATGCGCCGCGACACCCCCGGACGTGACGCCCGCGCGGTGGAAGCGGTCATTGTGGAGCTGGTCAAGGAACTTGATGCCAAATATCATGTCGAATCCATCGGCATCGGGGCCGCCGGCTGGATGGATTTGGAGGGGGCAACGGTGGTTTTCAGCCCGCATTTGGCGTGGCGCGGGGAGCCACTGCGTGACACCTTGGAGGCCATGCTGGGGCGGCCCGTCCTGGTGACCAACGACGCCGATGCAGCCGGGTGGGCGGAGTGGCGCTTTGGTGCCGGCCGCGGCCACAACAGGCTTGTCATGTTGACGTTGGGCACCGGCATTGGCGGGGCCCTGGTCATGGACGGCCGGGTGGAACGCGGCAGTTATGGCATGGCAGGCGAGTTTGGCCATCAAATCATCATGCCGGGGGGCCACCGCTGTGAGTGCGGAAATCGCGGCTGCTGGGAGCAGTACGCCTCAGGCAACGCGTTGGGCCGTGAGGGGCGGGAGCTGGCCAGGAAGCACTCACCCATGGCGGCCGGATTGTTGGGGGCCGTCAACGGACGGGGCAAGGACATCACCGGCACGGTTGTCACGGAGCTTGCCTTGCAGGGTGAACCCACGGCAAAGGAGCTGGTCTCCGAGGTGGGGGACTGGCTTGGGCTGGGCATCGCCAATCTGGCCGCCGCCCTGGATCCTGCACTCTTCATCATCGGGGGAGGGTTGAGTACTGCCGGGGAGCTGTTGTTGGAGCCGGCCCGCCGCGCCTATGCCCGGAACCTCACCGGGAGGGGCTACCGGAAGGAAGCGGTCATCACTGTTGCCCAGTTGGGCCCGGCTGCAGGCTTGATTGGCGCAGCCGACCTGGCCCGTGTCAGGGCGCAGCGGGAATGCAGCCGCGTGTCAGCGTCGTAGCTGTGGGCCACTCACGGCGGCAGTGATCAGACGACGGCGCCATCACCGCGGCCGTGGTCGCGGTGGTGGGGCAGCCGGTACAGCAGGTAGCCGGTGCCGGCCAGGAATGCCGCAATCACGCCAAAGACAAGCGTCATGGGGATTTGGCGCCAAAAAATGGCCGCGATGACCAGGAATATGGGTCCGCCGGCCGCGCCGATCCAGGACAGCACAATGGCCGGTTCGGCATTGGCCAGACTGGGCGGCTCCTCCGGCACAAAGCTTTCCTCGTCGTCCCCGGCCTCGTGGTCGCGGGCATCGTGGTCGCGGGGGCCCGCCGAGGGGCCGGTGGCCGCGTAGTCTGCGCCGGGGTGTTCCATGGGTGCCGGTGCTTTCTGGCGCTGCCACACGCCCAAGGGGTCAAAGTCCGTGACGCCCTTGGCCTCGGCCGGATTCGCTCCGGTGTCCGACGGCGTTGTGGTTGCCTCGGGTGCGTCCATGAAGGAATCCTCGGGTTCCTCCAGCCGGGCCACCAGGTCGCGCCACACCTCATCGTCAGTGCCGCCGGGATGCGGGGTGCCCGCACCGGGGTCAGAGTGCATGAATGTTCCTCCGAAAGAAGTCAGCCGACTGGGAAAAGATCAAGGGTGCATCGTTGTCCATGGTGGCTACATGATAGCTGTTTTCCAGCGTCACCAGCTGAAGCTCGGCATGTGTCAGGTTTTCCTTCAGCACCGAAATGCTGGAATCGGGCACCACATGATCCACTGTCGATCGGAACACCAAAGTTGGTGCCGTAATCTTGGGCAACTTGGCGGTGGTGTCGGCAAAGAGTTGGGACAGTTCATGGACGGCGGCAATGGGGGTTCGGGTGTAAGCCTCTTCGGTGACCCCCGGCATTTTGATGTCGTCCCCGATGGCCGGCACGCTCTTGAGCAGCCACTTCAGCAGGCCCGAGTATTTGGCCCGCGGATCGCTGAACGTCAGCCCCGGGTTCACCACGGCCACGCCGGCCACCGGGTGCAGCGCCGCCACCCGCAGCGCCAGGGCCCCGCCCATTGACATGCCCGCCACAAAAACGGTGTCGCACCGGGCTGCCAGTTCCAGATAGGACGCCTCAAAATCCCTGTACCAATGTTCCCAAGGGGTCTTGGACAGTTCCTGCCACGTGGTGCCGTGGCCGGCCAGCAGGGGCATGTTCACGGCGAATCCTTCGGTGGCCAGGTAATCGCTCCATCCCTGCATGCTGACAGGGGAACCGGTGAAGCCGTGACAAACGGCAACTCCAACACGGGCGAGGTCCCCGTGGCCCTCTGAACGGAACGATTGTGCCATGACGTGTGGCCCCTTTCCTGCCCGGTTTGATGGCCGGATTAATTGCTTGAGTTGGCACGGCTGGGCTGTGCACGAATTCATGCCGCTGTCACTAGACTACTGTTGGTACGTCCATGGCGGGGGTACCGCACTGAACCCGGATTGTCGCCAGCCGGGAGCGCCGGAGGAGGAACACCACAGTGATCTATTGGGTATTGAAGAAGATTTTTCTGGGCCCGGTCCTGAAGGTGCTGTTCCGTCCCTGGACCAAAGGTCTGGACAACCTGCCCGCCGAGGGGCCGGCAGTGCTGGCCAGCAACCACTTGTCGTTCTCAGACTCCATTTTTATGCCCCTGATGGTGCCCCGGCCCGTGGTCTTTTTGGCCAAGAGCGACTACTTCACCGGACGCGGCATCAAGGGCCGGCTCACGGCAGCCTTTTTCAAGCTCACCAATCAGCTGCCCATGGACCGTTCAGGCGGCGCCGCATCAGCGAGTTCCCTGGACACTGGTGTCCAAGTGCTCAAGGATGGCGGACTTTTGGGCATTTATCCGGAAGGCACACGCAGCCCTGACGGCAGGCTCTACCGCGGCAAGGTTGGCGTGGCAAAGCTGGTGTTGACGGCCAATGTGCCGGTCATCCCGGTGGCCATGATCGGCACCGACAAGGTGCAGCCGATCGGCCGGCGCATCCCCACCATCCGCCGGTTGGGCGTGATTTTTGGTGAGCCCATGGACTTTAGCCGGTACCAGGGAATGGCCGAGGACAGGTTCGTGCAGAGGTCCGTCACGGATGAAATCATGTACGAGCTCATGAGGCTCTCCGGCCAGGAATACGTTGACTCGTACGCGAGCACTGTCAAGGAAAAGATCGCTGCCGAGAAGGCCGACAAGAACACCAAGGCAGCCCCCGGCAAGGTCGGCACTGCCGCCAAGGGTGAGGCCGGCAGTGATGCTGCCGGCGATGCCAAGAACCCCGGCGACGCGGTGCGCCTGGAACCGAATCCCACGGTGCTGCCCGGCACTGTGACTGTCATTGGCGCCAAAAAGGACAGTCCGCAACAGCCGGCCCCCGCCACCGGGGACCCGCAGGAGCCCGCCAAATAGGGGCCAAGGACCAGTCGCCACGGACGGCCAAAACGCGCGGCTCCATCTCAGGACATGGACTGGTTTCTAGGCGGCCCCTTGGGGGGCTAGGCTTAAGGCGTGACTGATCTAACTTCTCCCTCGACACAAGCACCCGCTGCCGGAATTTCCGTCCCCGGTGCTGCCGTTTATCCAGGCCTGGATGCTTGGCGCGAGTTGCCCATTGCCCAGCAGCCGACCTGGTCCCAATCCCCGGCCTTTGAGCCCACGGTGAAGGAACTTTCAGTTTTGCCTCCGCTGGTGTTCGCCGGTGAAGTGGACGTGCTGCGTTCACGATTGGCCCAGGCTGCCCAGGGCAAGGCGTTCCTGCTTCAGGGCGGCGACTGTGCCGAGACCTTCGAAGCTGCCACGGCGGACAAGATCAGCGCCCGCGTCAAAACCATTTTGCAGATGGCAGTGGTCCTCACCTACGGCGCCCAGCTGCCTGTCATCAAGATGGGACGCATGGCCGGCCAGTTCGCCAAGCCGCGTTCCTCCAATGATGAAACGCGCGACGGCGTCACACTGCCGGCATACCGTGGCGACATTGTAAACGGCTACGACTTCACACCGGAGTCCCGCCAGCACGATCCCGCCCGCATGCTCAAGGCGTACCACACCTCGGCTTCCACCTTGAACCTGATCCGCGCGTTCACGCAGGGCGGCTTCGCCGATCTGCGCAGCGTGCACGAGTGGAACAAGGGCTTCACCTCCAACCCGGCGCACAGCCGCTACGAGCAGCTGGCCAAGGACATCGACAACGCCATCAAGTTCATGGCATCCTGCGGTGCCGACTTTGAGGCGTTGAAGACTGTTGAGTTCTTCGCCAGCCACGAGGCCTTGCTGCTGGACTACGAGCGTGCCCTGACCCGCATCGATTCGCGCACCGGCCTGCCGTACGACACCTCGGCACACTTCCTGTGGATTGGTGAGCGCACCCGCGACCTGGACCAGGCCCACGTGGAGTTCCTCTCCCGCGTCCGCAACCCGATCGGTGTGAAGCTTGGCCCCACCACGAGCCCGGATGACGCGTTGCGCCTCATTGAAAAGCTTGACCCGAACCGCGAACCCGGCCGGCTGACGTTCATCACGCGCATGGGTGCCACCAACATTCGCGAGAAGCTGCCGAACCTGGTGGAGAAGGTCACGGCCTCCGGCGCGCAGGTGCTGTGGGTTACCGACCCCATGCACGGCAACACCGTCACCTCGCCCAACGGTTACAAGACCCGCAACTTTGATGACGTCATTGATGAAGTCCGCGGCTTCTTTGAGGTTCACCAGGCGCAGGGCACCTTCCCGGGCGGCCTGCATGTGGAGATGACAGGCGACGACGTGGCCGAGTGCCTCGGCGGCGCCGACCCCGTGGACCAGGAAGCGTTCCTGACAGGCTACGAGTCCGTTTGCGATCCCCGCCTGAACCACAAGCAGTCACTGGAAATGGCCTTCCTGGTCGCTGAAGCGCTGGGCAAGTCCAAGTAACACCGGCCAGCAACAACTTTGCCCCGCACTTTGCAAGACATGTGCGGGGCAGTGTTGTTGGTGATTGGCGTTCACCGGCGGCGATCCGGCACTTTCTCGCCGACCAGCGGCCGCGGGCGGCCCCGGTCTCCTTTGCGTTGGCTCCGAAAGCGCCGGCATCGCCGCCTCTTCGGAGTAAAACAGCGTTGCGCATCCAGCGGGTCAGATGACCTGCAGCACGATCGTTGAGCCTTCCGGGGCCTGCCCGCCGTCGGGCGTCTGGAAGCGCACCGTGCCGAAGAAGCCGCCCAGCAGCTTCTCCACGGTGACCTTGAAGCCCAGGTCCTCCAGTGCCTTCGTGGCGGCGGCAACCTGCTTGCCCACCAGATTGGGCACCTCAACCAGCCGCGGTCCCTTGGAGACTGTCAGCGTGACGGTGTCGCCCGCCTTGAGATTTCCGGACGCCGGCGTTTGTGAGATGACCGAACCGTTGGGAACAGTGAGACTATTGGCGCGCTCGGGAGCAACGGCCGCCACGAGGCCCACAGCCTTCAGGGCCGCCACGGCGTCGGCCTCGGTCTTGCCTGCCACCGCCGGGACGGGGACGGGCTTGGGGCCCTTGGAAACAGTCAGGTTCACCTTGGTGTTGGCGCGGAAGTCTTTCCCGGCGGCCGGATCCTGGCTGAGCACGACGCCGGCCGGCACCTTCTCGTCGAAGGTTTCCGTGACGCTGCCCAGGGCCAGGCGCGCGTCCCTGATGAGCTTCTTGGCGGCGTCCAGCGACTCGCCGGCCACCGTGGGGACCTTGTACAGGACAGGGCCCGCCGAGACCTTCACTGTGACCGATTGAAACTTGCGAAGCGAAGCCCCCGCGCCGGGATCAGTAGCCACCACAAAGCCGGCAGCAACTTTCTCGTCAAACACACTTGAGGTTGGCAGCAGCTCGAACCCTTGCGCATGCAGAAGTTCCTGGGCTTGTGCCACGGTCTTGTTCTGGACGTCGGGAACCGTTGACAGGGCGCCGGGGCCCAGGGCCAGGAACCAGCCGGCAACTGCAACAATAAGGATCAGCAGCACCACCAGCAGGCTCCACAGCAGGGCCCTGCGCCGGGGGTGCTTCGGGCCAAGAACCATGAGCGGCGTGGCCGCAGCCTTGGCGCGGGCCTTGGCCTCGGCGCTGGCCTGGCGCTTGGACAGGGCCGGTGCGGAGCTGCCGTCACCTGCCTGGGCGTAGGAGCGGGCGCCGATGTCCCCGGCGCTGGAGTTCCCGGCGTCGTACATGTCGGTGCGCGGATCCTCGGCGTACAGCGTCGATGACGACGGCAGAACCGATGTGGGGAAGCTGGGGGAGGCAATCACGCTGGTGTCCTCGCGTGACAACGCCGTCGTTGCCTGCGAAATGACAGCAGTGTTGGCGTTGGGCCCATGGAGGGGGCGCTGATCCGAGGCGGTGGCGCCAAAATCCAATTCGGCGGGTGTGAGCGTCTGGCGGATATGGCGGAGGTCCTCCAAGAGCGCGGCGCCGTTGGCGGGCCTGTGGTCGGGATCCTTTTCGGTCATGTAGCGCACCAGCTCGTCCATGACCGGCGGGAGCCCGGGAACGGCCAGGGACGGGGCCGGGACGTCATCCTGGATGTGCGCCATGACCACGGCCACCGGCATGGTGGCGCGAAAGGGCTGAACGCCCGTGAGCAGTTCATACAGCATGATGCCTGCCGAATAAATGTCGCTGCGGGCATCGCCGTTGTGGCCCTGGGCCAGCTCCGGGGCAATGTATCCCACTGTGCCCAGCAACGTTCCGGTGTTCGTGTTGGTGGTTACCGCCCGGGACAAGCCGAAGTCGCCGATCTTGACCCAGCCCTGGTGTGAAATAAGTACGTTTTCGGGCTTCACGTCCCGGTGCACCAGGCTGGCGTTGTGCGCGGCGGCCAGACCCTCAACAACAGGGTCCAGCAGGTCCAGTGCCTGCCGCGGGCTCAGGGCGCCGCGTTGATTGATGACGTCACGCAGGGTGTAGCCGTCAATGAACTCAAAGACCAGATAGGCGTGCCGGGGCCCCACGCCGTGGTCGTGGATTTGCACCACATGGGGGTGGGAGAGGCTGGCCGCGCTTTGGGCTTCCCGCTGCAGCCGGGCAATGAAGGCGGCGTCAGTGGCCAGGTGCGGATGCAGGATTTTCAGGGCAATGTTCCTGTGCAGACGCAAGTCCTTGGCCAAATACACTGTGGACATGCCGCCGTGGGCCACCTTGGACAAAACCAGGTAGCGCTCATCAACGGTGGACCCGATCAGGGGGTCAGCTGCGGGATCTTGCACTCTTCCAGCTTATGAGTTGAAACGAAAAGGGACCGCAAGCAACACAGTGCCAGGGTCCCTTTTCGTTGAGAGCGTACTTTGGGGGCGCAAAAAAGTTATGTAAAACCCTTTAGCGGAAAAGCGCGCGGTTGGCCTTGATGCCGGCCACGTAATTGACGGTGTCGCTGTACATGCCGTGCACGCTCACTGAATACTGCCCCTGGTAGTAACCGGCAATGGCCAGGTCTTCAGTGTCAGCGCCCTTGAGCAGTGCGCGGATGATGGCAATGCCGGCCGTGACATTGTCCTGGGGATCGAGCAAATTCAGCTTCCGTCCAACCAGTCCCGAGGCCCAGTCGCCGGCATCCGGGATGACCTGCATGGTGCCGATGGCGTTGGCCGGTGACACCGACTGGTGGTTGAATCCGGATTCCTGCTGCGCGAACGCCATGGCCAGCGCGGGATCCACGCCCATGCCCGCGGCCGTGGTGGCCACAAGTTCCTTCATCTGTGCCCGGCTGGGGGCCGGGGCCGCCAAAAGGGCCGCCTTATTCTTGTTGGCGTCACTGACCACTGCGTCCGGGTAGACGTAGTGCAGGAAGGTGTTGGGCACCTGCTGCTCCGGGGTCAGTGCTGCCGGTGCTGCCGGTGAGGGCGCCAAAGGCTTGATGCCGCTGGAGGCGCTGCTAATTCCAGGGATCACCAGGGTCTTGCCCGGGTAAATGGTGGACCTCAGGTCCAGGCTGTTGGCGGACGCCAAGGCCGAAAGGCCAACATTGTGCTTGGCGGCAATGGCAGAGAGCGTGTCGCCGGCCTTGATGACATATTTGTTGCCACTGGCAGGCTTGGCGGCGTTGACCTGCGAGGTCGACGGCGCGGCCGCCGATGCCTGGCCGCCCACCTTGATCTTCTGGCCCGGGT
Organism: Specibacter sp.; assembly: GCA_039932175.1. Classification (GTDB taxonomy): domain Bacteria; phylum Actinomycetota; class Actinomycetes; order Actinomycetales; family Micrococcaceae; genus Specibacter. The sequence continues at coordinate 791 of JBDTQM010000123.1, read as the reverse complement.
GGATGATGGAGCTGCCGTTGAGCCCGTTCAAGGAAAAGACTGTTGCCAGGCTGACCTTGTGCTTGGCAGCAATTCCGCTGAGGGTGTCGCCGCTGCGCACCGTGTAGCTGGCTGCGGCCGTCGTTGAGCTTGGGGCCGCGGCTGAGGTGGGACCGGAAATGGTCAAGACCTTGCCGGGGTGAATGAGCGTGGCGGCGGAGATGTTGTTCCGTGTCAGCACGGATGCGGTGGAGACGCCGTAGCGGGCCGCAATCGCTGAGACGGTGTCGCCTGCCACAACTGTGTGCTTGATGCTCTTGGCGGTTTGCGTCGCCATGGTTGCCTTGGCAGTGACGCCGCGGGGCACTGAGGTGGCCACCGTGGATGCCGAGATGCTGCTGCCGGCGGACGTGCGTGCCTGAACAGCAGCCAAGACGCTCTTGACGTCAAGGGCGCCGTGCGGGGCTGAATGGGTCTTGACCGGGGCGGCCGTTGCGGGCACGGCCATGGCCAGGGAAGACAATATGACCACGGGAATGGCAGCCGTGGCTACGGCAGCAAGCTGCTTGCTGGTGGTTGCGGGGCGCGGGGGTGTCATGGATGCATACCTCAAGGTTTCCGTTACGGACGATGCTATAGGTAACAATGTTACTAATGTGACCAAATTTGAACTTACACCAAACAGTCCGCGTGGCGGGATTATTTGTGGAATCAGGCACAATTTTTATGCAGCTTTATACCGTGGGAGGCGATCTGTGGGAACCTTTGAGTGTGAGTAAAGTTGAAACAGTAGTCAGCGAATGGCTGCCCCT
>JBDTQM010000122.1:0-11092 GCA_039932175.1 Specibacter sp. | reverse complement strand
GGCGCGGCGGCGCAGCTGGCAACCTTCGTTGGCGGTTTCATGAACATCCCCGGCACGGGAGCAGGCCCTTTCCATCCCGGCCGCCCGCTGGCCGCCAGCGAGCGTGACGCGTGGGAGAAGATCCGTCCCGCCCTGCTGCGCCGGCGCGGACAGCGCACCATGCCGGCCCGGGACGAGAAGGTTGTGGCTGCCTGGAACGGGCAGCTGCTCTCGGCACTCGCCGGTGCGGCCATGGTCCTGGACCGGGCGGACTGCCTGGCCGCCGCCGTCGACCTTGGCGGGTACCTGCAGGACGTTCATTGGGACGGACACCTGTCCCGGGTCTCCCATGACGGCCGTGCCCGGGGAATCATGGGGCTCCTGGACGACCATGCGGGCTGCGCCAACGGGTTCCTGTCGCTGTATGCGGCCACGGGTGAGCTGCGCTGGTTCGAGTTTGCCGGGACCTTGGTCGGCGCCTTGGAGGAGGACTTCATTGCCGACGGCGTGGTGTTGGGCAATGCGGCGGACCGTGCCCTGGCGGGGTCCAAATACGCCGATCCCTTTGACAACGCGAGCGCCAGCGGTGTGGCCCTGATGGGGGAGGCGTTCACCTCCTGGGCCGCCTACACCGGATCCAGGCACCATCGCAGCCTGGCCGAGGGGTTGCTGGCATCGCTGCCGGCGCTGGCCCGCCAGGCCCCGCGCGCAGCAGGGGGATTGCTCGGGGTGGCCGAGGCACTGGCGGCGGGGCCGCAGGAAGTCGCCATTGTGGGTCCGCCCGGGCCGGAACGGGAGGCGCTGCTGCGGTGTGCCTGGGCCGCCACCTCACCTGGCCTGGTCATCGCCGTGTGGGACGGCCTTGGTGCCCCGCCCGTCCCGCTCATGGCCGGCCGGTCCCTCGGCGAAAGAACACCAGCGGGCAGGCAGGGCGATGCTCCGGTGGTGCCGCTGGCGTACGTCTGCCAGAACATGGTGTGTGCGCGACCCGTTGCAACGGCTGCGGAGCTCCACCAGCTGCTTTCCTGACACGGCCGGTCCCCTTGCGGAGGCGGCCCTTGTGCCGACGGCCCCGCCCCAATTTTTTTCGGCCCTCTTGAGAGCCATCCCACACCATTCGCCGGGTTCGGCGAGATTGTTGGGAACACTTCTCCGTCCGGGGATCTGTGGGGGGATTCGAAGAAGGAAAATAAAAGCGTGTACACCGTCGTGTCATTTTCCACTGGTGTGGGTGTTGATTTTTGCCATCATCGTCTTGGCCCTGGTCAAGCTGGCCTTCGTTGAGGGGCTGAAAAACCAGGGCGAGCTGGCGGTGCCGCAAGCCCAGATTGCCGTGCCGGTGCGCGCAACCGCTTCGGGCAATGTGGCTTTCGTCTTTGTTGAGAAGGGGGCCCAGCTGGCCGCGGGAGACCGCATCCTGCAGATTCACAGCGAAGTGGTGCCCGAGCCCACCACTGCCACCATCACCAACGGCCCCTTTCAAGTACAACGACGTGCAGCTGAGCAACAAAAAATCGGACAGTGGCACCGGTGTGGGCGCCGCCATGGGACCCGGGCCATGGGCCCGGCACGCCGGTGACCCCTGTGGAGACGGGTTCGGGGCAGGTCAGCTGTGCCGTGCCCGCCGGGACAGCCGTTTTTCCGGGACTCGGCGCAACCATCATCCTCACTGCCGGTGATGCGAAGAACGTGCTGACACTGCCGCTGACTGCCGTTAAGGGCAGTGTTCAAAACGGCGTCGTCTGGGTTCCCGCCGTGGACGGCAGCGGGGCGCCGGCCGAGCGCAAGGTGGTGTTGGGGCTCAACGACGGAGACAAGGTGGAGATCAGCTCCGGACTGGCTGACGGCGAACACGTGCTGCAGTTTGTGCCGCGTGTGGATGTCGTGATGCCCGGCGGGCAAATGGCCGGGTTCGGCACGATGGACGGCTGAGCATGACGAGCATTTTCGCGCACAGCGCCGAAGAAGGCGAGCAACCGGACGGCGGCACACAGGACGGTGCCGACGCCTACGGTGACGCGAATGCGAACGGTGCCGCGAACGCCAACGGTGATGCGAACCCGCCCTTGGCGGATTTGGGCAATGTCACCGGAGCGTGGTGCTGCCCGACGACGAGCAGCTGCACATTCTGCGCGGCGTCGACCTGCAGGTCAGGGTGGGCCACCATACTGCGATTGTGGGCCGCTCCGGCTGCGGACAATCAACCCTGCTGAACATTCTGGACCTGCTCGACGTGCCCAGCAGCGGCCAAATGCTCTTTGACGGGTCACCCGTGGAAAGGCTGCGCAACAATACCAGGGCCAGGCTCCGCGGGGCCAGCATCGGCTTTGTGCTCCAACAGTTCAACCTGCTGCCGGGACGAACGGCGCTGGACAACGTGGTGACACCCCTGATGTAAGCCGGCCGAAGGGAGTTTTGGAACCGCAACACCCTCGGCATGGAGATGCTGGACCGTGTGGGGCTCGCCGCCCGTGCCGGCATGCAGCCGCACATGCTCTCCGGCGGGGAACAGCAGCGTGGCCATTGCCCGCGCCCGCACCAGATACCGGCTGGCCGCCGGTGTCCTCACGGCCACGGACAGGATTCCAACGGCCGCGGTCCTGAGGGGTTGGTGCATGACCGCCCTCGTCTCCGCCATGGTCGAGGCCTGGTCGGAGCTGCGGATCCACAAGACCCGCGTCCTGCTGGCCCTCAGTGGCGTTGCCCTTTCCGCTGCCGTGCTGACCACAGTCGTGGATGTGGGCAATTTGGCCAGGGAAGCCATGCGGCTGGATTTCGAGCGCAACAGCGGACGGGAAGCAACACTGAGCGTGTCCATCCATGTTGACCCCACCATGGCCCAGGCACCTGTTGCGGAGCGGACCGCCAAAGTCCTGGCCGCCGTCGTGGAACGCTACGGCTTCACGCACGCCTCCCGGGTCACGCAGGCGCAGGGCAGTTTTCAGTTCCCCAACGGGGTGCAGGGCGTGCAGTTGACGGTGGTTGATCCGCAGTACGGAGACATCCACCGGGTCGACGTTGCCCAGGGCACCTGGTTTGCCGTGGGCGTCATGGTGGCGGTGGCTGCGGTGAAGAACCCGTTCGTGGAGTCAAAGGTGGCTCCCGGCCTGGACATTTATCCGGCATTTCCGGTGGAAGCGGCACTGCCGGGCCTGGGCTCGGCCGTGCTGGTGGGAGCGCTGGCAGGTGCCATTCCGGCACTTGTGGCCATTCGGGTCAAGGTCATCGACGCCATCAGGGTCTAGCTCACGCCGTGTTCGGGGGTGGCGGCCGCCGGCCACGGCAGCGGGCAGCCGTCCGCTATCAGCCCGCTGTCAGTATGCGGGCAGCCCAGAACCCGCAGCCCTCCGTCGGCCCCGGGCAGGTGTGCCATGCCGAGCTCATCGAATCCCCACCTCCTGAACATGGCATGCGCGTCGGCGGCCTGGGCATAAACACCTAAAACGGCATGGGATTCAGGCCTGTCGGCCAGCAGTCGGCGCACGTACTCCCTGGCCAGGCCCCGGCCGCGGTGTTGAGCCGCCACCGCCAGCTCATGGATGACAACCACGGTATGCGGGTCGGCCATGAGGTCTCGGTGCGGGGAGTTTGCCCCAACGCCGCAGGTAGTATTTCCTGCCACGACGGATCCCCCGCCAGCCCGTGGGACAAGGCGAAGGCTGCCAGTTCACTGCCAACACGGGCCACCACCAGCCGCCTGCCCGGCTGCCCCAATGAGGACGCTCCCCATCCGGTGACGGCGGCCACCTCGGCGGGGTCTTCATGGTACGGGGCCTCGGAAAAGGCTGAGGCGAACAGCGTGGCCACCTCTGCCCAGATGAAGGGGGAGGCGTGCCCTTGAAAACTCTGGAAGTGCGGCGTCGGGAAAACACGGGTGGTGGGCATTGCCCGAGCCTAGGATGAAGCGGGCCGGCCAAACCGCCTAGTCAAAAACCACCAGAACCACAGCAACAAAGTGAGTGGCAAACGCTGCCACGGTGAGTGCATGGAACAACTCGTGGAAGCCAAAATGGGTGTGGCTGAAGTTGGGTTTCTTGATCCCGTAAATGACGGCCCCGGCAATGTACAAGACGCCGCCCAGGCAAATCAGGATTGTGGGGACGGGCCCCGCCGCCCAGAACTGCGGCAGGAAGAACAGTGCCGTGATGCCCAACAGGACGTAGATGGGCACGTACAGCCAGCGCGGGGCGTTGACCCACACCACGCGGAACAACACTCCGGCAATGGCGCCAACCCATATCATCCACAGCAGCAAGGTGGCCGTGGGGCGCGGGAGCATGAGCGCAGACAGGGGAGTGTAAGAGCCGGCAATGACCAGCATGATGTTGCTGTGGTCCAGGCGTTTGAGCAGCGCCTTGGTCTTCGGCGGCCAATTCCCGCGATGATATAGCGCGCTCGTGCCAAAAAGAAGGACGCCGGTTGTCACGTAGATTGCGCAACTGACCTTGGCTTCAAGGCCCGGCGCGAACAGCACCAAGGCGATCCCGGCGAACAAAACCAGCGGCGCCGTTCCGGCATGCAGCCAGCCGCGCCAGGATGGTTTGAGGTCTGCGCCGGCAACGGGGATCATGAAAAAATCATAGCGCAGCCCCCGGTGGAATTACTGGGAAGTAACATGGATTGCACTGTGGCTTGGTGAGAATTGGCGGCACGTGCAGGTAATCTAGAGCTAGCAAGTTCCGCAGGCCGCACGGCCATTGATCGCAAAGGCCCGGTGTACATTCATGCGACTGTTTGCCGACTCGGTGCGGATGCCGAAGCTGCTGTACAACTACTATGAGCGGCGTCTGGCCAAGTCGCTGGATGCCACCAGCGTGCCCGGACACATTGGCGTCATGGTTGACGGCAACCGCCGCTGGGCCAAGCAATTCAACGCACCCACCAGCGAGGGCCACCAGGCGGGCGCCGACAAAATTCTGGAATTCCTTGACTGGTGCCAGGAACTGGGCATTAAAGTTGTCACGCTCTACATGCTCTCCACCGACAACATGAGCCGGTCGCAGGACGAGCTTGATGAGCTCATGGGCATCATCGCCAACACCCTGGACCTGCTCGACGCCAACGTGGACATCAGCGTGCACGCCATGGGCGCCCCTGAACTCCTCCCGGACTACCTGGCGGCCCGGCTCTCCTCCCTGACCGAACGCGCGCCGGCCAAGGAGCGCATCCACGTCAACATGGCCATCGGCTATGGCGGCCGGCGGGAAATTGTTGACGCCGTCCGTGAACTGCTCCTGGACGCCGACGCTGCCGGGCGGCCCATGACCGAGGTTGCCCAATCCCTCACGGTGGACGATATTTCCAAGTTCCTCTATACCCGCGGCCAGCCTGACCCGGATCTGGTGATCCGCACCTCCGGGGAGCAGCGGCTGTCCGGCTTCCTGATGTGGCAAAGCGCCTACAGCGAGTTTTATTTCTGTGAAGCCCTGTGGCCGGCGTTTAGGAAGATCGACTTCCTGCGCGCCCTGCGCGACTACGCCGGCCGCAGCCGCCGCTTCGGCAGCTGACATGCAGGTCCCTGGATCCGGCCATCCGGGGCGGCCCTGCGGCGGCAACGTTGAAAGTTAACCCTCCAGCCACCAAACACGCCCTCTGAATACGTGCAACAGCCGGTCAGGAAGGCGTAGCTTTAGCCATAACGGAGGGCAACTCCGCTCGCCGTACCGATTAGTATCCGGACGCACACGACGCGCCGGAGGGCTGGAGTCGACGTGGTTGAAGCTTTGAGCCGTGAGCAGCATTCAGCAAGCGCGCAGGTGGATGCAGCACTGCGCAGTTACGTCATTGACACCTCTGTTTTATTGGCGGATCCGCGGGCCATCATGCGTTTTGCTGAGCACCAGGTCATCGTGCCGATTGTTGTCATTTCGGAACTGGAAGCCAAGCGCCATGACCCCGAACTGGGCTATTTTGCCCGTACGGCCCTGCGCCTGCTTGATGATCTGAGCACCCAGCACGGCGGTTTGAGCGAGCCGGTGCCTTTAGGGCACGACGGCGGGACGTTCCGGGTGGAGCTGAACCACGTGTCGCTGGAGCTGCTTCCGGCGGGCATGCGCGGCGGGGGCAACGATGCCCGCATCCTGGCCGTGGCCAAGAACCTGGCCAACGAGGGGCACAACGTCACGGTGGTGTCCAAGGACGTGCCCATGCGGGTCAAGGCCTCAGCCATGGGCCTGGCCGCCGAGGAATACCGCAACGAGCTTGTCCACGATTCGGGCTGGACCGGTGTTGAGGAAATTGACGCCACGGACTTCGAGATGGCAGCCCTGTACAACCACGAGGCCGTGCCCATCCCCGAGGCCGCAGCCCTGCCGGTGAACACCTCCCTTGTCATCACCAGCAACAGGGGATCGGCGCTGGGCAGGGTTGGTGCCGATCAAAACGTGCGCCTGGTGCGTGGGGACCGGGAAGTCTTTGGCCTGCATGGCCGCTCGGCCGAACAACGGCTGGCCCTGGACCTGCTCATGGACCCGGAGGTGGGCATTGTGTCCCTGGGAGGGCGGGCAGGCACGGGCAAGAGCGCACTGGCGCTGTGTGCTGGGCTTGAGGCCGTGCTTGAGCGCAACGAACACCGCAAGGTGGTGGTGTTCAGGCCCCTGTACGCGGTGGGCGGCCAGGAGCTGGGCTACCTGCCCGGTTCTGAAGGCGAGAAGATGAACCCGTGGGCGCAGGCCGTGTTTGACACCCTCGGTTCGGTTGTTTCGGATGCCGTCATGGAGGAGGTCATGGCCCGGGGCCTGCTGGAGGTGCTGCCGCTGACCCATATCCGCGGGCGGTCCCTGCACGATTCCTTCGTCATTGTGGACGAGGCCCAGTCGCTGGAGAAGAACGTGCTGCTGACTGTCATGAGCCGCATCGGCCAGCGCTCCAAGATTGTCCTCACCCACGACGTCGCCCAGCGGGACAATTTGCGCGTTGGTCGGCACGATGGCGTCGTGGCCGTCGTGGAGACGCTCAAGGGCCACCCGCTCTTTGGCCACGTCACCCTGACCCGCTCGGAACGGTCGCCCATTGCCGCCCTGGTCACCGAAATGCTGGAGCGGGCCGAAATCTAGCCCTCTTTCGTCTATGACGCACTCGTTGCAGTGGAAAGCGCTTTCTAAGGCGATTTCGGTGCAACGAGTGCGTCAAGGATTGGGGGTGGGGCGCCAACCTCGCTGGTAGAGCGCATTGCGGATCTTCCGAACGGCCTCCTTGGCATCGTTGACCATGTGTCGGTTCATGATTCGGACCTCGATCCAACCGGCCTGCTCATAGTCTTCCGCGCGTCGAACATCCCGTTCCACCTGTTTCGGGTCGTTGTGTGTGCCGCCATCGTATTCGGCTGCCACCTTGAACTCGGGGTATGACTGGTCCGGGGTCCGCTCCACACCGTCCAGCAAGGGAGTGGGCACATTCAGGAGCGGTTCGGGCAGCCCCGAGCGCCCGCACGCCAACCTCAGCTTGGTCTCTTGGGGAGAATCGGCGCCCACCCTGGCAAGCTCCAGCGCCTCCCGGGCCTTGACGATGCCGGGAGTTCCCCGATGACGTTCCAGCAGTGTTGCAAGTTCCTGCAGGGTGGCGTAGGGGAGGGAACGGCCCTCGAATGCTGTGCGTGGAATGCGGATGAGGTGATCCGCCGCCACCACCAGTTCATCCACGCTCATCCGACGCGCACAATCCAGCCATGTCCTGGCCCGCGTGGTGATCCAGAGGCCGTCCACAAGCACAACTTCATCATCGCGGAACATTGCCCGGTGGCCTTGGACGCCTTGCCGCCGAGGGCTGGTGTGGGGGTATTGGCGTGAAATATGGATGTCCGGTTTGTCGGTACCAGGCAGAAAGCCCGGAAGCTCCCAAATGGTGAAGGCAGTGGCATGCGAGGCCGCGGAGTAGCCGGTGACCAGGGTGTAGGGGCGGGTCAGAAGTGCAAGGGGGATGTCGGCGTCGTTCTTCACAGCCTTGATGCCCCGGCTGAGGGTCAGCACATCCCGGTGCCGGAGCCGTCCGTAGCTGGCGCCGACATCCATGGCCTGGCCTACCGTGAACGGGGCGTTCTTGAGAATCTGGGGCAATCCCTCAAATGGAACCATGGGTCAATCATGGCAATTTTTCAGCCAGACCGGCCGAAGTTATCCACAGCCCCGCCTCCCGCAGATCTATGACGCAGTAGATACAGCGGAAAGCGCTTTCTTAAGTGAAAACGCTACATCTACTGCGTCATAGACGGGAGGGGAGGGTTATGCGTTGGGGCCCAGGTCCCACGGGATGTGGGCCCGCACATCCGTCAGGCCCATGCTCACCTCTTCAAAAAGGTCGTCGAGCATGTACTCGTCAATACCCAGCAGCACCATCGAATGCCCGGCCCCTGCCGTGTCGCCGTCCAGGGACTGGCTGGCCACGCAGATCCCCGTCTCCAGGTCAATGCGGACGGCGGTGCGCCCGGGAAACAGCAGGGGGGCATCGGCAAAGGTGGGGCGGTAGGAGGCGTTGGGTGTCAGCACTGCCTGAACGCCCGCCCGGCCTTGATGGGTGACCTGGGAAATCTCGGCAATCTCGGCCACATTGGCGAAGGGCGCCTCCAGGGGAACCGGGCGGTCACCGGCCAGCTCCACCGGGTCCAGCGCCGCCGAAAATCTCCCGGAACCATAGGCCGGCTCACCGTAGAGGGCCTCGGGGCGCCGCACCACAAAGCCGTCACCGTCCCGCACCGGGTTCACCAGGCTTGGCTGCAACAGCCACGGCTTGCGGTTGCCGCTGATAAACAGGGAATCCCTGGACTCGTTGATCTTGGTGGTGCTCGCCAACAGCGTCCCGTCCAAGGTTTCCACCCGCAAGGCGCCCGGGCGCCGCACCCAACACTTCAACGCCAGGTCGGCTTCCTTGCTGGCTTGGCTTTCCCCGCTGTCCGCGGCGGGAAATTTGCTGTGCAGCTCAAACCGCAGGGTCTGCCAGCGCCAGGGGGATGACCGGCAAATGTGTCGAAAAGTATCGGCGGTGAATGATGGGGCAGTCATGTCCACAGCATAGCCCCGGGCGGCCAAAAGTGGCTCCATCGGAGCCGTCCATGGCGTAGCATCACGCTATGGTGACTCGGCTCTCCGACCTGTTGGAAACAAACCTTGCGGCATTCCTCGCAGTTCTGGCGGCCTGCCTGTACCTGTTGTGGCTTGCCGTGGTACTGAGCGTCATCGACATCCGGACCCACACGCTTCCCGACCGGCATGTCCTGCCGGCCTACCCCGTGGCAGCGGTGTGGCTGATGGGGGCCGCGTTGATGGCGGGAACGCCGCAACTGGTGCTGGGCGTTGTTGGCGGAGCTGTGGGAATGGGGGCGCTGTACTGGCTGCTGTGGGTGATTTATCCCGCCGGAATGGGCTTCGGGGACGTGAAACTGGCCGGAGTTCTGGGCATCTTCCTGGGATACCTGGGTTGGCAGCACGTCCTGCTGGGCTTGGCTGCCGGGTTCGTCGCCGGCGGATTGTGGGGTGTGGCCCTGATTGCCAGCCGCCGCGGCACGGCAAAGTCAGCAATTCCCTTTGGGCCTGCCATGCTGGCGGGGGCACTGGCCACCATGGTGCTGGTCCCCGCCTAGGCCGGCCGGGAAGCGCGCCGGGAAGCCGTCCAGATGGCCGGCGCCTAACGGGCGGCCGCACTGTAGCGGTGTTCGGGCCGGCCGGTTGCGCCGTAGCGCAGGGAGATGACCACGGCGCCGTCGTCCGCCAGGGCCTGCAAATACCGCTGGGCCGTGGTCCGGGAAATGCCCACGGCCTTGGCCACGTCGGCGGTGGACTGGTCCCCGCCCAGGGCAAGCGCGGCCAGCACCGCCGTCTCTGTGGCGGAGCCGGTCCTGGGGCCCGCGGCAGCGTCCGCAGGGTGCAGCGCCTGCCAGGCGGCTTCAAGCCTGTCCTGCGACAGGGCGCCGGGTTCGGCCAGCAGGCGCCGGTACCTGGCGTATCCGCGCAGCCGGGACTCCAACAACTGCCCGGAAAACGGTTTGACCAGGTAGGCCAGTGCACCGTGGCGCAGGGCCTGGCGAATGGTTTCGGGGTCGTTGGCGGCGCTGAGCATCATGGCATCGACGTCAATGCGGCGTAGCAGCTCCAGTCCTGAGGCGGCGGGCAGGTAGACATCCAACAGGACAAGGTCCGGGGCCTGCGCGTGGATTGCCCGCAACGCCTGGCCGGCCGTGGGAGCCAGCGGCAAGGCCCTGAAGCCGGGTACGGCGTCCACATATCCGGCATGCAAGCGGCCCACATGAAAGTCGTCCTCAACGATCAGGACGGTGAAATCGGTGCTCATGGGTTCTCCTCTGCGGCGGGCACAGCTTCGACGGGCGTCACAACGCCGGGCAGGCGGGCGCAAAAAACTGCGCCGTGGGTCCCCGGGGAACCGGCGTCGGCAACCCAGACATCCCCGCCGCGGCGGCGGGCCAGGTGCCGGACCAGGGCAAGGCCCACGCCCTGACCGGATATGGTGTCGGCCATGCCCGGTTCCGCAACAGCGGTGGAAAAGCCGGGTGCAAAGACCATTTCCATGGTCTCAGCCGCGGGTAAATCATCGGGTGAGTCGGCCGGTAAGTCAGTGGATGACTCCGGGGCAGGCAGGCCTTCTCCGGAGTCGGCCACCACCAGGTGCAGGGTTCCGCCGGCAGCGGTGAATTCATCCAACAGTTCCACCTCGACCCACTTGTGGGGTGCTGCCCCGGACACGGCAGCCAGAATGGCGTTGTCCAGGAGATTGCCCAGAACGGCCGTCACGTCCTGGGGGTCTGTGATGCGCCCGCGCATCAAGGTGTCCGCACCGATCCGCAATTCGACCCCCCGCTCCTGGGCCTCAATGCTCTTGGCGCCGATGAAGGCCTGCAGATACGGATCGCCCAGCATGCCAAGGTCCCTGGCCGGGTACCGCAGCGGGCCGTTGTCCATGATCGCGCCTACATAGTCGCGCGCCTCCGCGGCCCGTTCCAAGTCCAGCAGCCCGGCCACCGTGTGCAGCCGGTTGGCAAACTCATGCCGTTGTGCGCGCAGGGCCGTGCCCAGGGCGTTGACGGCATCCAGCGGGCGGGTCAGGGCCTGCACCTCCGTCCGGTCGCGGACGACAAGCAGAGCCGAGCGCTCGGCCGGCAGGTAAC
>JBDTQM010000121.1:0-11185 GCA_039932175.1 Specibacter sp. | reverse complement strand
CCCGAGGTCCCCCTCATGCGCCCCGGCCGGCAAGGCGAGATGGTGGCGTCTGGACCTGCCAATCACAAATATCGGGGACACCAACGGGGCCGGTCCGACGACCCGGCCGCGGGCACAACGGAAGTTCCGCTGCTGCTGGAGCTTTTGGGCACGGCGTTGGATGCGGGGCTCACAGTCCAGGCTGCGCTGCATCTGGTTGCCGGCGTTTCGTCCCAACCCATTCGTGAGAGTTTGCTGCGCGTGGTGGCCGGATTGGAGATCGGAGCCTCCTGGCACGACGCCTGGGACGGAAACATGGACCGCAGCGACGTGGCGCGGATTCATGCGGCTCTCAGCTTCGGTGCCTTGACGGGAGCGGCAGCGGCGCCGCTCCTCTATGCCCAGGCCCAGCAGTACCGGCGCAGTGCCAGCCGCCAGGCCGAGAAGAGGGCGGCCGCCTTGGGGGTAAAACTTGTTGTGCCTTTGGGTCTTTGCTCGTTGCCGGCGTTCATCGCCTTGGGTGTTGTGCCCGTGGTGATGGCCATGATTCCTGCCCTGTGATGTGCCGGCCGGCCACGATTCGAGGGTGAATTGCCGCTTCATTCATTCACAGGCACAGCCAGCGGCGGACTGGTCCACGGATCGCCCAGGAGCTCTTTCGTGGGCGTTGCGACAGGAGAAGGATTGGATCTGGCAGCTGCAGACGTCAGTTCCGGAAAATCAAGGAGTTGAGATGAATAGCAATGAAGCCGCAAGGGGACAGATCCTCGGGGCAGATGGCACGTTTATCGCCGAGAATGTTCGTGAGATCTTTCCCGGTGCCATCGGGAACCACCCCGTGGTGAACCGCAGGATTCGCCCCATGGCAGCAGGCAGGCATGTGGCCCACAGGAGTCTGGAAGCAGGAATGGCAACAGCCGAATACGCCATAGCCACGCTGGCAGCTGTGGGCTTTGCCGGCCTGTTGGTGGTGATCCTGAAAAGTGATGAAGTGCGTGGATTCCTGCTGAACATCATTCGCGCAGCCCTGAGTTTTTAGGTCCCGGTAAAACCGGGAATTTAGGACAAGTGCCATGCAGCCATCTCCGTTCCACCACCCCCCGATGCGCCGTGCACGGCCTCGCCGGGCCCGACCGGGACGCGGTGCCAGGCTTGCGGGCACACGCGGTTCCGTTACTGCGGAGACCGCAGTGGTGCTGCCGGCAATCACAGCACTTTTGGCGCTTCTGCTGTTGGGCGTGTCCGCCGGGATGCTGCAACTGCGGCTGGAAGAGGGTGCCAGGTCCGGTGCCAGGGCTTTGGCCCGGGGTGATTCAGCAGTCTTGGTTCTTGACCTTGTTTCGCGGGTGGCAGGGGACAATGTCTCGGTTTCCCTGGATAGTTCCGGCGGCTACGCCACAGTCACTGTTCAGGGAAAGGTTGACGGAGTATTGGCGGCCCTGGTTCCTTGGACACAGTCGGCACGGGCCAGCGCCAGGGTTGAGACTGCTGCAGCCATGTCCTGGACTCAAGGCGCGGTGGGAGCTGCGTATCCGCGGTGGACTGGAACCGGCGCATCGACGTTGTCATTGTGGAGGTGGGCCAGGGCGTCCCAGTGCCCGTTCCGGACAGCGGTTTGCGAGGCAGTCGCTGTCGGGCGGTTGGACGGTCGTCGTGGCTGCGGATGAGGAAGGTGCCGGGACTGTGTTGGCCGCGGCATTGGCGATGGCCCTGCTTTTGCTGACAGTGTTGGTGCTGGGGGTTGGCCAGGCCGCCGTCGCTGCAGGGAAGGCGGCAACCGCAGCTGATTTGGCTGCGCTTGCAGCAGCTGACGCGTACCGGGGAATCAGCACAGGTGTTCCCTGCCTGGTTGCTGCCGACGTGGCGGCCGTCCACGGTGCCACACTGCTGGAATGCAGGCTCCTGGGCAGCGGCTCAGTCCAGGTGAAAGTAGCGTTCCAAACGTCGTTGCCGTGGCCGGCGCACGGGCAGGCCAGAGCCGGCCCGCCCCCGGACACCCCAAGTCCATGAACGGCGGCGGGTGCCCGCTATGGAGCGTTGTTGAGGATGACACGGAGCAGTTGCACGGCACCGGCTTTGTCCAAGGGGTTGTTCTTGTTGCCGCACTTCGGGGACTGTACACAGGAGGGGCAGCCGGAAGGGCATTCGCAAGCCTCAATGGCTTCCATCGTGGCCCTCAGCCAGATGCGGGCCATATCAAAGCCACGCTCGGCAAACCCGGCTCCGCCCGGGTGCCCGTCATAGACAAAAATTGTTGGCTGGCCGGTGTCGGCGTGGATGGCTGTGGAAACCCCTCCAACGTCCCATCTGTCGCTGGAGGCCACCAGCGGAAGCAGGCCTATCGCCGCATGCTCGGCAGCATGCAAGGCGCCCGGAAATTGCGGTTCCACGAGTCCGCCGGCAAGCATGGCGGCGTTGTCCAAAGTGAACCACACGGCCTTGGTGAACAGATCCCGGGCTTCCAGCTCAAGGGGCTCCTCGCCCAGAACTTCGTTCGAGATGAGCGCTTTGCGTTGAAAGGAAACCACCTGGGTGCGCACTTGCACAGAGCCAAAGTGCATCTCCACGGGCCCCCACAGCTCATGTTTGGTTGATTCGAGCACCTCAATCTGGGTGACGTCCCGGGCTGTCGTGTAAAAGTCGGGTGTGCCGCGGCGAACAAGTGCACAGTGCTCCGCCTCGTTGAGTTCAAGAACTACATAGTTTGTTCCTTGATGGACGTACACGGCGCCGGTGTGGGCTTGGTAGTGGGATTGCGGTGAACCCATGGTGCCCAGCAGGGCGCCGGTGTCAGCCTCAATGATGTTGATGGGCCCGCCGCCGTCGTCACGAAGGCTCACCATGGCTGCAGCGCTTTGGGGATGCGTCCAGAACCAGCCGGCAGGGCGCCTGCGCAAATACCCCTGGGCCACCAGTTGGTCAAGCAGTGCTGGCGTGCTGGCATCAAAAATGGCCAAATCCTGATGCGTAATGGGCAACTCGGCGGCCGCCGCACACAGATGCGGGCCCAGCACGTAGGGGTTGGACGGGTCGAAGACAGTGGCCTCCACAGCCCTGTCAAAAATGGCCTCGGGATGGTGCACCAGGAAGGTGTCCAACGGGTCGTCACTGGCGACAAAGGCGGCCAGTGCGTCCTGGCCAGCCCGCCCCGCACGGCCGATTTGTTGAAAGAACGATGCCCGGGTGCCCGGCCAGCCAGCCACCAAAACAGCATCCAGGCCGGAGATGTCAATGCCCAGTTCCAATGCCGAGGTGCTGGAAATGCCCAGGAGATCGCCCGCGCGCAGCGCCTTTTCCAGCTCCCTGCGTTCCTCCGGAAGATAGCCGGAACGGTAGGCGGCAACACGCGAAGAAAGGCTGACGTCCACGTCCTCCAGGAGCCGCTTGGTCACGGTCGAGATGGTTTCGGCACCGCGCCGCGACTTGATGAAGGCAATGGTGCGCACATGGGAGGAGACAAGGTTGGCCAGCAAATCCGACGTTTCGGCAATGGCCGTCCGCCGGGACTTGGCCCCGTTTTCACCGGCAAAATCCGTCAGCTCCGGCTCCCACAAGGCTACGGTGGTGGCTCCGTGCGGGGAACAATCCTCGGTGACAGTGGTGACGGGTGCACCAATGAGGCGGGCAAAGGAGGTTCCCGGATCAGCCGACGTGGCCGAGGCCCCTATGAAGGTGGGGGAGGACCCGTAGTGGGCGCAGATGCGCCGCAGCCGGCGCAGCAAAACAGCAACGTGGGAGCCAAAAACTCCTCGATAGCTATGCGCTTCATCAATGATGACGAATTGCAGGCGCTTGAAGAAGCGAGCCCACCAGGTGTGGTTGGGCAGCACGCCAAAGTGGAGCATGTCAGGGTTGCACAGGATGAAATTGCTGTGATCGCGAATCCAGCGCCTGTCGGCCGGGGCCGTGTCGCCGTCGTAGGTGGCGGCACGGAGGGTGCCCAAGTGCAGCGAGTTCAGGGCCGCCAGCTGGTCGGCGGCGAGCGCCTTGGTCGGGGAGAGATACAGGGCAACGGCACCCTCGGTCTCCAACAGGCCTGGGTTTTCGTTCACCTTCAGCTGGGCCCTGTGCACCGCGTCAAGGGCGGGCAGCTGGTACGCCAGGGACTTTCCTGAGGCGGTGCCTGTGGCAATGACCGTGTGCTGGCCCCCGTGGGCCGCATTGGCTCCTTCGACTTGATGCCGCCACGGCTCCCTGACGCCCAGGAGCGAATACGCACTGACAAGATCGGGGTGGACCCATTGCGGCCAGGGCTCGTTGACAGCCTGCCGGGCTGGGATCCTGCGCACATGCTGCAATTGGGGAGGGGTGGTTCCCCTGCCCAGAAGCGAGATCAGTGAATTGTTGGTTGACACTTCATCATTGTGTCACCGCCAGCCGGCCAGCCTCATTGGCAGTTCGTAACGGCTGCCTGACGGGCGCGGAAAGCGCCAGGCAGACAGTGCCCTGGCGGGCCGTTCGCACCGCCATGCCCGTGATGCGGGCCCCGCCATCGGGTAACAATCGATGTGTTGAATAGGGAAGTCCATGTCCATGGTGAAATTCCATTCCTATACTTGCGCACATGATCATTCTCCTGATTCGAGCAGCGATTTACTTGGGCACCTCAGCACTCGGGTTCCTGGTGGCCTGATGGGTGCTGCCCGACTTCAAGCTTGAATGGCAGGGATTTCTCGTGGCGGTGGTGGTCTTTTCCCTGTCCCCGTCGATCCTGACACCTTTCATTGCCCGCATGGCCAACCGTTACGTCCCTGCCGCACTGGGCGGCATCGGCCTGATTTCAACACTGGTGGCCTTCCTCTTGGCGCAGTTGTTTTCCGGCGGACTTCACATCGCTGGATTTGTCACGTGGATGACGGCGACACTCCTGATCTGGGTGACCACTACGCTGGGTGCAATTCTCCTGCCCATGATCTTCTTGAAGAAGCGCCTGGCCCGGCGTGCCGCAGGATCAACCACGCCCCAGCTTTGACACCAGCGATAGCGCTCCACGGGACTGGTGCGCGGCGGGCAATCAGTCGTCCGAAAAACCCGGGGACAGCCGGCTATTAACTGGCAGCCATCTCCAACAACCGTGCCCGGGGCACCAGGACGGTCACGGAACCCAGGCTGCGCCACCCCAGCTTGTAGTACAACCGCTGCCCGGCGGGGCTCGCCAACAACAGCCCCGTGGTGACGGGATACTCCTGGGCCCTGGCCGCCAGCGCCCGAATGAGCAACATGCCGTAGCCGCGACGCCGGTGCTGGGCGTTGGTTTCCAGCTGGTCAAAAACGGCATAGTCACCATAGATGCCCACCTTGCCGTTGGCCAGAACCGTTTGACCGCGGAGAATGGCCGCCGAAAAACGGGCTTGGCACGCCGTCTCGCTGTGTCTGCCGCCAATCATCCTGACCACAAGTGACAACTCGGGGTCGCCCAGGAAGGGGTCCTGATTGTCTTGGGTTTCCATGGCGAGGATCATCAGCTGCTCCGAGTTGGAAATCATTCCCAAACCAGCTTGATGGGCTTGTTTTACGTATCTGTGCACGTCACTGCCAATGACGCACAAGGCCCGCCGGGGCGAGGCGAGAACCTCGGCTGCGACGGTGGCAAAGGCGGCAGGATCCGGGGCTGCGGTGAAGTACTCCCAGTCGCCTTCGCGGTCCAACCGCAAGGCTGCCAAGTAGCCCGGTCCGGCACTCGCTTGGTAGCTGCGCAGCGATGTCCAGGCAGCGAACCATGCAGCCACATGCCGCTGCAGCTCTGTGGCACCTTTCGTCATATGAACAGCCTATGCCCGCGGCCGGGACGGGGCGAGAAATCGAGGTCATTTGGTGGCACAAAGTAGGCTTTAACATGTGTCATTGAACAAAATTGTGCTCTTTTACGGCTTTACCCCTCTTAGTGATCCGGAAGCCATCAGGCTCTGGCAGCGTGCCCTGTGCGAAAAGCTCAGCCTTAAGGGCCGCATCATCATCTCCAAGGACGGCATCAACGCCACCGTTGGAGGAGACATTAAAGACCTCAAGCAATACCTGAAAACCACGCGTGAATACCCCGGGTTCCGGGACATGGACATCAAGTGGTCCGACGGCACAGGAGATGACTTTCCCCGCCTGAGCGTGAAAGCACGCGAGGAAATTGTCAGTTTTGGTGCCCCCGGTGAACTAAAAGTGGATGAACACGGTGTAGTGGGCGGTGGCACCCATCTCAAACCGGAAGAACTCCACGAACTCGTCGCAGAAAAAGAATCCAAGGGCGAGGAAGTGGTGTTCTTTGACGGCCGCAACGCCTTTGAAGCCCAGATCGGCAAATTCAAGAACGCGATAGTCCCGGACGTCGACACCACCCACGACTTCATCAAGGAGCTCGACTCCGGCAAGTACGACGACCTCAAGGACAAGCCGGTGGTCACCTATTGCACCGGCGGCATCCGCTGCGAGGTCCTCAGCTCCCTCATGGTCAACCGCGGCTTCAAAGAGGTCTACCAGATGGACGGCGGCATTGTCCGCTATGGGGAAACGTTCAAGGACAAAGGCCTGTGGGAGGGTTCGCTCTACGTTTTTGACAAGCGCATGCACATGGAATTCAGCGATGAGGCGAAAGAAATCGGCCACTGCATCCGCTGCAACAACCCCAGCAACAAGTTTGAAAACTGCTCCAATCCCAGCTGCCGCAACCTCAATCTGTACTGTGCCGACTGCGCCAGCGCGCCGGAAACACTGGAGTGCCCGCAGGGCTGCACCGACTGATCCCGCCTCCTCCCCAAGCACAGCCGCTGGCGCGTCTGCGTTTGGGGCCCCGCGGCGGCGTGGGCCCAACGCCCGCCCACTCCTCGCAAGCTCGCAGCGGGGACCACGGTCTCGACAGGCTCGACCACCGGACACCAAGGGACTCGCTAGGCTTGTCCCATGACTGATTTCGCCACCGTCCCTGACGCCCCGCGCAGCGACAACCTCCCCCTTCTCGCAGCCCTTGCCACAGATTTGGCAGCCATCAACTACACGGTCGACGGCGTGGCGGCGCTCCTGGGGGAGGACGCCCACCAGGCGCTGGGACGGGATCAGACGGTGCCGGCTGCACTTTTGCTGCGCGGCAACCACAGCCCGCTGGCCACTGTGGTCAAGTTTTGGTTGTTGGCACAGACTGTAACAGCTGAAGATCTGGATCGAGCAGTACCAAGCAAGGGTGTGGGTGCGATGCTCTGGGCGGGCCTCGCTGAGGTGGATTTTACTGCGACAGGTCAAGGAGACGACGCGCATGCCGAGGACGAACCGCTCATGGTGCGTGCAGCCGTTGACCTTCGCCCCTACGGCTGGCCCGCGGCGAACGAACACGAACAGGACACCAACCTCTGGGTGGCCAGCGACCTCGGTGCCCACCAGCGCCCCGGCGTGCTGCGCAAGGACCACGTGTTGGGCATTGGCCAGGCCTCGCTGACACTCGCCCAGGGCACCATGCGCCGCGAGGTGGACAAGGCACTGGACTTGGGCACCGGCTGCGGCATCCAGCTTTTCCACCTGCTGCACCACGCCAAAAAAGTGGTGGCCACGGACATTTCAGAGCGCGCCCTCGCCTTCACCCGCTTCAACCTGATTCTCAATGCGCCGGCGCTGAAACTGAGCGACGCGGATTTTGACCCAACGAGCAAGGATGCCCGCGTTTCCCTTCGCCTGGGCAGCCTTCTGGAGCCCGTGGTCGGTGAACGCTTTGACCTGGTGGTCTCCAACCCGCCATTCGTCATCACGCCGCGCCACCGCGGCGAGCAGAGCGAAGACCAGTTCACCTACCGTGACGGGGGCATGGCCGGCGACGCCATCATCGAGTCGCTGGTCCGCGGGCTGCCCAGCGTCCTGAACCCGGGCGGGACGGCGCAGATGCTGGGCAATTGGGAGATCGTGGTGCAGGACGACGGCGGCACGGAGGCCGCGTGGGCGGCCCGCCCCTCGCAGTGGCTGGCGTCGGGAGTTGAAGCCTGGTTCATCCAGCGCGAGCAAGTGTCCCCGGGCGGCTACGCCGAGACCTGGTTGCAGGATGCCTCACAGGGCCGGGATTCCGCCGCCTACGCCAGCTCCTACGAGGACTATCTGCGGGACTTTGCCTCCCGCGACGTCGCCGGAATCGGCTTTGGTTACATCCTGCTGCGCCGCCCGGCCGACGGTGAAGCGGCCAATGAACCGCGTTTTGAAGAAATCCTGTATCCGATCGAACAGCCCGTGGGCCCGCACCTGGCCGACGCCTTCGACCGTGCACAATGGCTCAAGCAGCACCCGGACCTCACCTTTGAATACCTGCTGGTGGCCGGGGACGTCACGGAGGAACGCCACCAAAAGCCGGGCGCCGAACACCCCGGCGTCATCCTGCTCCGCCAGGGCGCCGGGCTGCGCCGCACCAATCTGATGAGCACCGAGCTGGCGGGGTTTGTCTCGGCGTGCGACGGCGACCTGACCGTCGGCCAAATTGTCGGCGCACTTGCGGTGCTGCTGGAACGCGACGACGACGAATTTGTGCAGGTCCTGGGAAGTGACGTCCGGAACCTGGTCCGGGACGGCTTCCTGATCCCGGCGTAGCACCAACGGCCGTGCACACCGGTCGTGCGCGGCGGCGCCGTGATTCTGGGCACCTGCGGCCGGTGCCCGGCGGCGCTGCCGGGCCGGGCCGCCCGGCCCGGCGCCTCCCTCCGCGGCGGCACAATCTTGGGGCGGGAGGTCCTACAAGTGCCTCCCGGTTGCCCCTGCCAGGGGGTCCCGGGCAGCCCCGGCCGGGCAGCAAATTTTGGTCTCCGTTTCCCAAGCAATACGCGTTCACGGTAAAAATATGGTGAACTAGGCTCTTGAGGACGCCGTTCGTCCCCCCTTCCGTCCCTGTAGGAGTACCGTGCCCACCAAGGCAGCAGCAAGCAAGCCCAAGACTGGCAAAAAGCTCGTAATCGTAGAGTCCCCTGCCAAAAGCAAGACCATCGCCAAGTACTTGGGCGAGGGTTTCGTCGTCGAAGCTTCCATCGGTCACATTCGTGACCTGCCGCAGCCCTCTGAGCTTCCGGCTGACCTGAAGAAGTCCTCGATCGGCAAGTTCGCTGTCGATCTTGAGAACGACTTCAAGCCGTATTACGTAATCTCTTCGGATAAGAAGAAGAAGGTGGCCGAGCTCAAAGCCCAGCTCAAGGACGCCGACGAACTTTACCTCGCAACTGATGGGGATCGCGAGGGGGAGGCCATCGCGTGGCACCTGCTCGAGGTGCTTAAGCCCAAGGTGCCCGTGTACCGGATGACGTTTGCTGAAATCACCAAGGAATCGCTGCAGCGCGCCCTAGGGAGCCTGCGCGAACTGGACACCGATCTGGTGGACGCCCAGGAAACCCGCCGCGTAGTGGACCGTTTGTTCGGCTACGAGCTCTCCCCGGTGCTGTGGCGCAAGGTTGCCCCGAAGCTTTCCGCCGGCCGCGTGCAGTCAGTGGTGACCCGCATGGTGGTGGAGCGTGAGCGTGAGCGCATGGCGTTCCGTTCGGCCAACTACTGGGACCTGGCTGGAACCTTCACCCCCGAAACGGGCGAGTCTTTCGGCGCCAAGCTGGCAGCCGTGGATGGCCGCCGCGTGGCCTCGGGCCGCGACTTCAATGACAAGGGTGAGCTGACGGGCAAGAACGTTGCCCACCTGGACGAGGTTGCCGCGAAGGCCCTCGCCACCGCCTTGCAGGACGTGGCGTTTGCCGTCCGCTCGGTGGAACACAAGCCTTACACCCGCCGCCCTGCCGCGCCGTTTACGACGTCGACCCTGCAGCAGGAGGCCGGGCGCAAGCTGCGCTTCTCCTCCAAATCGACCATGCAGACAGCCCAGCGCCTGTACGAAAACGGTTACATCACGTATATGCGTACCGACTCCTCCTCCTTGAGTGATGAGGCCGTCAACGCTGCCCGCCGCCAGGCCTCGGAGCTGTACGGTCCCGAATTTGTGCCCGCGGCCAAGCGCGTATACGCCAATAAGAGCTCCAACGCGCAGGAAGCCCACGAGGCCATCCGCCCCGCCGGTGACTCCTTCCGCACCCCGGCCCAGGTGGCCAGTGCCCTGCGTGGCGACGAGTTCAAACTGTACGAGCTGATCTGGAAGCGCACTGTCGCATCCCAGATGGCCGACGCCAAGGGTTCCACGGCCACCATCAAGTTGGGCGCCACAGCTGTTGGCGGGGACGCTGACGGCCAAGACGCCGAATTCTCGGCCTCAGGTACCGTCATCACCTTCAGGGGCTTCCTGGCGGCGTACGAGGAAGGCCGGGATGAGTCCCGCAACGACTCCGACGACTCGGACCGCCGCCTGCCCAACGTCAAGGAGCACGATGCGCTGAGCGCCGCGAATGTTACGGCCAACGGCCACGACACCTCCCCTCCGCCGCGTTTCACCGAAGCGTCCCTGACCAAGGAAATGGAAGAGCGCGACATTGGCCGCCCGTCCACCTACGCCTCCACCCTGTCCACCATCATGGACCGCGGCTACGTCCGCAAGCAAGGTTCGGCCCTGGTGCCCAGCTGGATTGCGTTCTCCGTGGTGCGTCTGCTGGAACTGCACTTCACCGACTACGTGGACTACGAGTTCACTGCCGGCATGGAAACGGGTCTGGACAAGATCGCCAACGGCCAGGACAAGGGTTCGGACTGGCTCAAGCGCTTCTACTTCGGCGACGACCACGACGCCGGCCTGCAGAGCATTGTGAACAACCTGGGCGAGATTGATGCCCGCGAGATCAACTCGATGCCCATCACCGACACCTTGGTGCTGCGCGTGGGCAAGTTTGGCCCGTACCTGGAGTCGACAGTCCCCACCGTCGACCCCAAGACCGGCGAAATCATTGAGGCCGCCCGCGCCAACGTCCCCGAGGACCTGGCCCCCGATGAGCTCACGCCCGCCAAGGCGCAGGAACTCATGGAAACGGCAGCACCGGAAGAGCGTGTCCTGGGCGTTGACCCTGTCAGCGGCCACACAGTGGTGTCCAAGAACGGCCGCTACGGTGCGTACGTCACCGAAGTCATTCCGGAGATGACCGAAGAGGAAATCGCCAACCAGCCGATCGAGTACTACAAGAACGGCAAGCCGAAGCCCCCGAAGAAGCCCAAGATCGATCTCAAGATCGACCCGGACCTCGTCGCCGGCCTCGCGTTCGACAAGATGCGCCTGTTCGTTCGCGAGGCCCGCATCCTCGAGGAGACCGACGAGGTCGGGTCCGACGAGATC
>JBDTQM010000120.1:0-11599 GCA_039932175.1 Specibacter sp. | reverse complement strand
ATAGTGTTACGCATGTTGCGCCGCCGGGCCGACCGGCCCAAACCCTTTTGGTGGTGCCGCCGCCACGGCAGCCTTGCCTTGAAGCCCAAAAGTGGGACTACCACCACCCCCGGCGGCAGCCTGCCTTCACGCACCAGCGCCCGCAAAATCATGGCCACGGGGTCATAGCCGCGACGCCGCCAACCACTTGCCGTGCTGGGCACGGGCACCACGATGACCGGGCCTGTGTTGCCGGGAAGCACGCCCGCGGCCACGGCGCCAAGACCACGGGCAAGTGCGCGGCCCAGGGGCGCCGCCAATTCGGTGCGCCCATGGTTCTTGAAGGCCAGGATGGTTTCCGCCAGGGCGTCCCGGTATACGCCGGCCGCAACGACTGGCAAAAGCGGGCGGCCCAACACACCCATCAGGGCATCGGCGGCCTGTTCCGCCCGAAAGGGTGTTGCGGTTTGTTGCCGCAGCACGGCCGAACAGGCAGGGCAGAGGGCCTGGTCCTCGCGGCCGCAGACCACACATTCAGCGGGCAGGACCAGGTAAAGAAAATCCCGCCAGGCGGATTCGCAGCCCAAGCATAGCCGCAGCCAGCTACCCTCAGCCGGAGCCCTGTGCGAGCTTGGCTTGCGGGGCTGGCCGTTCAATTTCTCCATGCACCCAGCTTGGACCCGTGCAGGTGCGGCGCACCCGCCCAGAAGGCGGATTGTGGGTGCAGGCGGCCCTGGCTGCGGCTGTGGACCAAGCAACCGCCCCGGCCGCCACGGGCCTGGACGCCCTAACCGGCAAACGAGGCTTGATTGAGGTCCTTGGCCGCCACTTCCCAATGATTTCCCACGTTGCTGAAGATCTCTGTGGCGGTTTGGGCATGCACGTTCCGCAACCCGGAGCCGGCACTGAGCCATTGAACGCCCTTGAGCGGATCCAATGGAATGGGACTGCGCACAAGATCCAAAATCTCCACCGTGACCGGGTCCGTTTCCGACGGTGCCATCACGGCAACGCTCGACTCCCCCAGCCACACGCCAAGTTCTGCCGTTCCGCTGTGCGCGATGTTGATGGGATCCGTGAGTTCCTTGGGCACCTCACTGGATTTGAAGATGCCTGTGACACTTACGTGGCTCACACCGTTGACTTGGGACACCACCAGGGCCCGTGCGCCGTCCCGGGAGATCCGCAATGCTGTGACAGTCTGGCCCACCAGCCACGGCACAGTGAGGACAACTGGCTTGCCCATCTTGCCGCCGTCGTCCGGATTGATGGCCATCACCACACCCGATCCGTCCCCGGCGGCCGTCCAGATCCACCCGTTCGGTGCGAACGACGGCGGGGTGAGGGCCACGCCGGCCACCGCCACCCTGGCCTGCTGGCCGGGGCTGAGGGTGTAGATCTGGTTGCCGGCACCTGACAGGAAGGCAAATTTGTTGCCCGAGTAGGACATGGCCGGTGCCGACGGCAGCAAATTCGCTATTGACGCCAGATTCGAGATGGGGGAAATTTTGGTGCCGTCATAGGTGACCAATTCGTTCTTGGCCAGCGCAATCTGGGTCGATGACACGGGCCTGTCGATGATCATCGGCAGCACGGCATCGGCCGAACCGCCCATGTCCACTTCACGGTCGTCAGCCAGCAGCTGCAAGTCAGTGACCGTGTTCAGGCTCTTTTGAAAAGTCATCAACAGCTGGGCGTGCATCTGCTGGCGCTGCGCCACGCTTGTCTCCAGCAACAACTGCGCCGTCAACCCGACCTGTGCAACACCATTATTGACACGCACAGAGTCTCGTTCCAGCGCAATCCCGTTGGGGAAGGCGCTGACAACAGCCCCCTGCAAATACGGTGCCGGCCCGTTGAGCATGGCCCGGACAATGACAGTTGCCGTCCGCGATGTCCGCGACGCCAACCACCGCACATCCGGCACCCCGTAGGTGAAGGTGGGGTCATAGAAGTACAGCGAGACGGGGCTGAAAAGCGTTTGGAACGTGGCCTCCGTCAGCAGCAGGCCATCGGGGGTTTCGGAAATGCGCCATTGCCCGCCCACCTGCACCATTTTGATGTCAATGGTCTCGGTGGCGTCCGCTGTGGCAGGGGTCAGGACACCCGCAGCGTCCACGGTTGAAACCACCTCAAACTTCAACACGAAGCTGTCCTTCTCCGCACCCGGAGTGGCAACGAACGTGTCCTTGAAAACAACCGTTCTCTTGTCCGGCGCCCACGACTGCGCCAAGCCGGGCGACAAATACTGCCTTGCCACCTGAAAATCGTCGGAAACCCCTGTGCCCGAATCAATGAATCCACGAATGATGCTCTCCTGCGAGGCGCCATCAACGGGTGCAAACTGCTGAAAGTCAATGTTGAACGAGTTGTCGCGGGGCGCCAGGGGATCGCTCTTGCCCACAGGACCATTCGTGGGAATGGTGGCGCACCCTGCAACGGCGAGAACCACGACGACGGCCATGGCCCACACGGTCATCGCCAATCTGCGGGGTGCCCGCGCCAAGTGACCCCTTGCGCCTGTCGCTTTGCTGCTCACTGTTCCGCCTTCTCCGAATTGTTGCCGGATTCCTGCACGGGGACGGACTTGATGCCGCCCAAGGCCCCCACAACGCCCATGGAACCGGTGTGGGTCATGACGGGTCCGGTGGCAAGTGTGTGCGAGCTGCCTGCCCGCCCGCCGCCATCCGGTGGCAGCGGAACAGGCGAGTGTGTCAGCACGCCGCCGCGTTTGCGGGGCAGGGTCAGTCGGAAGCAGGATCCTTCGCCGGGGATCCCCCAAGCTTCAAGCCAGCCGCCATGCAGGCGGGCGTCCTCCATGGCGATGGACAAGCCCAACCCGCTGCCGCCTGTTGTGCGGGCCCGGGCGGAGTCGGCCCGCCAGAACCTGTCAAAGACGTGCTCCAGTGCCGAGGGGGACATGCCAATGCCGTAGTCGCGCACGGCCACCGCCACAGCGGTTTCATCTGCCGAGACAAAGATCTTCACGGGGTTGCCCTCGCTGTGTTCCACGGCGTTCAAGACCAAATTGCGCAAGATCCTGTCGATCCGCCGCGAGTCCATCTCCACAACACATTTGTGGTTACGCAGTCGGGTCACCACCGAAATCTCACTTGAGTTGGCCTGCGCAACCGGTGTGGCGCCGTCGATCACGGAATGGATGACCGAGAAAATATCCAAGGACTCCGCGTCCAGATCGGCAACGCCGGCATCAAAACGGGAAATTTCCAGCAAGTCCGCCAGGAGCAGCTCAAAGCGCTCCACCTGGTGAAAAAGAAGCTCCGAGGAGCGCTTGTTGATGGGGTCAAAGTCGTCGCGGGCGTCGTAGAGGACCTCGGCGGCCATGCGCACCGTGGTCAGTGGGGTTCGCAGCTCATGGGACACGTCGGAGACAAAGCGCTGCTGCATCTCTGAGAGTGCGGCCAGGGCCGTGATCTGATCCTGGAGCGAGGTGGCCATCCTGTTGAAGGAAGTGGCCAGCCTGGCCATCTCATCCTCACCCGTGACCTCCATGCGTTCCTCAAGCTCGCCGTCGGCCAATTTCTCCGAAACGGCGGCCGCCTGGCTGACAGGATTCACCACCGTCCGGGTGACGTACCAAACGATCGCACCAATGAGCACCAGCAGTATGCCGCCGGCAATCCACAGCACCGACTTGATGTAGTCGAGTGTCACCTGCGCGCTGTTGAAGTCGTAGATCATGTACAACTCGTAGTTGGTGTTGAGCAGTTTGACCTGGCTGCCCACCACCACTGCCGGGTGAATCCCTTCGCTGCCGGTGGGCAGGGCGATGGACTGCCAAAACTGCCCATCGGGGTCGTTCTGGACAGCTGTGCGCAGTTCATCGGGAATGATGGCTGTTGTGACACCGCCGGAATCGGCGGAGCTGACGGCGAGCTTGCTGGTTTGGCCCGGAATCTTGACCATGAGGTATTTGCGGTTGTCGTCCGCGCCGCCGGCTTCCAGCAGTTTCAAGGTGTCCGCCACATAGGTGGATACCCTCGGCTGGTCGCTCAGGCTGGCACTGGAGAACTCCCCCTGGATCTGGGTGGCGCCCCTGGCCGATTCCTGCTGCGACTGGATGAGGCGTTCCTTGAACAGGCCGCTGGAAATTTGGCCGGCCAAATAGCCGCCAACCCCCACAACCGCCACTGCCGCGATCACCAGGGTTGTCACGACCGTGCGGAACTGCAACGATGTGCGCCAGCGCCTCACCCAGGAGCTGCGGACCTTCCGGACGCCGCGCATGATCCATGTTCCGGCCGTCCGCAGGCCCTGCACCACTTTGCCCAGGACGACGGCGGACATTGGCAGGGCAGGGCTCTGGCCGGCGCCCGCATCCGGGGCAGCCTCCTGCCCGGCCGGCACCCCGGGGTCAGTTGGGGTTTGGACGGCAGGGGGGGTTTCGGACATGGAATTCCCACTGTCCACGGCACGCCCGCTGGAACTGCTGCTGCTAGCGGCGTTGTGGTTGCTCATTGCCTCTTCACCTTCACCGGCGATGCACGTTGCCCAGCGCTTACTGCCCGGCCTTGTAGCCGACACCGCGGACAGTCAGGACAACTTCAGGGGCTTCCGGGTCGCGTTCGATCTTCGAGCGCAGGCGCTGGACGTGCACGTTGACCAGGCGGGTGTCGGCCGCATGGCGGTAGCCCCACACCTGCTCCAGGAGAAGCTCGCGGGAGAACACCTGCCACGGCTTGCGGGCCAATGCGACCAGGAGGTCAAACTCCAGGGGTGTGAGCAGTATCCGCTCACCGGCGCGGCGGACAGCATGACCGGCCACGTCAATGGTGATCTCGCCAATGAAGAGCGTCTCGGGGGCCTTGACGTCGCCGGGACGCAGACGGGCCCTGACACGGGCCACCAGTTCTGCCGGCTTGAAAGGCTTGGCCACGTAGTCGTCGGCGCCCGATTCGAGGCCGCGAACCACATCCGAGGTGTCCGACTTGGCGGTGAGCATGACAATGGGAACATCCGACTCGGCGCGGATCAGCCGACAAATCTCGATCCCGTCAATTCCGGGCAGCATCAAGTCCAGGAGGACCAAATCCGGTTTGTTGGATTGGAAGACCTCCAGTGCCTTGGCGCCGTCAGCGCAAAAAACGGGTTCAAAACCGTCATTGCGAAGCACGATGCCGATCATCTCGGCCAGTGCCTCATCATCGTCAACAACTAAAATGCGTGCCTTCATGGTTCTATATTTGCCTATTACCACCACAATGTCCCCATCGACGCTCCACAGCGGGTGCACCAGCTGTGGCTTTTCCACCGAATTTGCCCTTGGCGGGCAGCTTGGGGCCATTCCGTGCCCCCGTTTGGCCCATGCTTCAACAGGGCAGGCGGAACCCGGTGGTTGGTCCAGGTTTCCGGGATCAAGCACCGGTTTCGGGCAGAACCTTGCGGATTGCTGTAACACTTTGCGCATTGCTGGCACCATTCACACCGTAAAAGTGGTTCTTCCCGATAGGGTTTGAAGACAGCCACTGGAGCACGGCACATGCCCAGGCGCTGACACGAGTTGATGGCGCATATGCAGCCGCTGCCGCCAGCGCGGTGGATGATTTTTACTGGGGAACTTTCAGGGAGCACAATGACGCACGAACCGCAGCAGCCACCGATGGAGCCACAGGGCGATGGGCAGGGTCTGCCACAAAATCCCGGCCACGAATCCACACCCCCAGCCAACCCCCCGCAGGCCGGTGCCCAGCCGGCGCCGCAGCGGGGCCAGTATGTCCAGCCCCAGCCGGCCCAACCTCAGTACGGCCAACCCGCCCAGCCGCAATACGGCCAGCAGGGACCGCCATCGCCGCCCCCTGCCCAGCCGCAATACGGCCAACCCGGACCGCAGCAACCCCCCTATGGCCAGCAACCCCAGTGGGGGCAGTACGCCCAGCCGCAGCAGCCTGCCCAACCGCAATATCCGGGCCAACCGCAATATCCGGGCCAGCCCCAGTGGGGCCAATACGGCCAGCCCGGGCCACAGCCAGGCGGTTACAACAATTACATGGCACCGCCCAAGCCCGGTGTCATTCCCCTGCGCCCCTTGGGTGTTGGCGAAATTCTCGACGGCGCTTTTCAGGCTGCCCGGCGCAACGGCAAGGCCATGTTCGGCTCGGCCCTGATCTTCCAGTTGTTGACTGTGGCAATCACCTTGCTGGTCATGTTCGCCACCCTGGGCCGGTTCATGACGGTGTTGACGGACGGCAGCTTCACCTTCGATGAAAATGATCCGGCGGAGTTCGAGTCACTGGTCGGCCCGCTGATCACCTTCACCGTCTCCATCTTGTTGACGGCGTTCCTCTCAACCCTGGTTCAAATGGTCTTGCAGGGCGCCCTGGTGGTTCCGGTGATCCGTGCAGTGCTCAACCGCAAGACCTCTTTTGCGCAGATGTGGCGCCTGACCAAGCCACGCATTGGCTCGCTGCTGCTGCTGGCCCTGCTCTATGCCGCGGCCATTATTGTGGCCATCGCACTGTACACAGGCTTGGCAGTGGCGCTGGTCCTGGCCTTGGGCAACAACAGTCCGGGCGCTGCCGTGGGCTTTTCCTTGTTGGCGATCCTGCCGTTCATCGCCCTCGCCGTATGGGTTGGCACCAAAGTATTGCTGGCCCCGGCAGCGATTGTTGTTGAAAATGTTGGGGTTTTGCAGGGCATCAAACGCTCGTGGATGCTGACCGGCGGGAATTGGTGGCGGACCTTTGGCACCTCGCTGCTGGCAGGCGTCATCGCCGCCGTGATCAGCGGGGTCATCACCACTCCCGTAAGCCTCATAACATCCATGGTGATGCCGTTGATGACCCTGGATCCCACCCCTGAACAAATGATCACCCAAACGCTCATTGCCCAGTCCATCGCCGGAGTCATCGGCGCCCTGGTGGGGGCCGTGACCCTGGCCTTTCAAACGGGTGTGATGGCACTGATCTACGTTGATTTGCGGATGCGCCGCGACGGTTTCGATATCACTCTGCTCAAGGAATCCGAGTCAGGCAAGGACGACGGCGGGATCCCCGGCGTCGTCGTTTCCGCAAACGCGGCGCCGGGATCCCCTGCACCGGGCGCCCCCCGTGCAAACACCCAAGACGGCGGACCGTACCCGCCGCCGGGGAACTACGGACAGTAGGAAATTCGCTACATGGCATTGCAGCTGATGCAAACAACCCTGCGCCCAGGCAGCGTCCCCGTCGTCCCGGATGCAGACGAGGCACGCCGCTGGGCGCAGGAGGAGCTTGCCCACAAGGCCTACCAGGACGCCAAACCGGGCCTGGCCGACCGTGTTGTGGAGTTTCTGCGACAAGCCCTTGACGATTTCCTCAACGGATTGAAAACGGTTGACGGCAGCCTTGGCCTGGGCATTGTGGTTGGTGTGGCCGTCATAGCCATCCTTGTCATTGTTTTCATTATCAGGCCCCGGCTCAACCGGAAAAAGGCGGTTCCGGCAGCCGTGTTTGAGGGTGAACAGGTTTTGACCAGCCAACAGCACGGCAAACTGGCCTGGGCTGGCGCCCAAGCCGGGGATTTTGGCACTGCCGTCAGCGAACAATTCCGCGCACTGGTTCGCTCCGGTGAGGAACGGGACATCAGCGCGATGGCCCCCGGCCGCACGGCCGTTGAGGTTGCCGCCGAGCTGGCGCTCGCATTCCCCGCCAACGTGTCCGCACTGCGCCGCGCGGCTGACTTGTTCAATGCCGTGCGCTACGGAAACGTGCCCCCCACCCAAGACATGTATGAAGAACTTGTTGCCACCTGCCAAACCCTGGCAGCCACAAAACCTGTCTACTCACAGGATTTGATGCCGCTATGAGCAGCATTGAACAGGCGTTTCGGGCTGAAACGCGCACCCCCGCCCAAAACGCCCGGCTGTGGTGGATGAAGCACCGGTTCTGGCTGATCTGCAGTGCTGCCTTTGTGGTGCTTTCCCTGCTGGGATTTTTCCTGGGCAGCGGCACAGGACAAACGGCCGGCACCCTTTCCATCACCAACCCGGCCCCGGCAGGCGCCCAGGCAGCGGCCTCCGTACTGCGCAATCAGGGTGTGAATGTCACAGCCGCAGATACGCTGGCCGCCACAACAGATGCCTTGGCGGCCAATGGACAGGGCACCAGCACCGTGTTCTTCTATGACCCCAAAAATCTGCTCTCCGCCACACAAGTGGCTGAGCTGTCCCGTAAGGCTGAAGATGCCGGGGCCGACGTCGTGGCCGTCACCCCGGCCCCGCTGGCGTTGAAGAGCCTCAGCCCCGACATTTCCAGCACCGGAACAACTGCGGGCACCCCCGCAGTTGCCGCCCAATGCACGCACCCGGACGCGGAGGCTGCGGGCACGCTCGACGGCGGCGCGGAGAGCTCCGCCAAAGCTCCCCTCCACCTGTACAAAGGCACCCAAACGTGTTTCATGCCGCCCGGAAAGGCAGGAGCCACCGGTGGATACATGGCCGGAAACGGCGCAGGCAGCGTTGTGGTCCTCGGCAATGCTGGCATCATCAACAACCAGAACCTGGCCAGCCGGGGCAATGCGGCCTTGACGTTGCGCCTCTTGGGCGGCGCACCGAACCTGATTTGGTACACCGCCTCGCTGAAGGACATTCCTGTCGCAGCGAAGCCCCCCACGCTGGCCGAGTTCACCCCGGAGTGGATCTTCCCGGCGTCGGCCTGGCTCTTGCTGGTGGGGGTGCTGGGCATGCTGTGGAAGGGCCGCCGCAATGGCCCCCTGGTGGCCGAGCCCCTGCCTGTCATGGTGAAATCCTCCGAGACGCTCACGGGACGGGCCCGGCTGTACCAGGATGCCCGGGCTGTCGATACGGCCGCCCGGACGTTGCAACAGGCTGCCTTGACCCGGCTGGCCCACACCTTGCGGTTGGGAAATGCCGCTCCCGCGGCAGCCGTGGTGGAGGCCGTGGCAACGGCAACCGGCCGAAAGCAATACAACGTGCACGCCCTGCTGTTGGGCGATGCACCCAAATCTGAAAAAGACATGTTGTCCATGGCCGCCGAACTGGCGGCACTAGAGGAAGAAGTTGCACAGCGATGAGCATGCCCCACCCAGAGTCGAACCACCCCGAGCCGGCAGCTCCCGCACCCATGACGGCGGCTCCGGGTTGGGGCCAGTCCCACGACCCGGCCGTCCATCAGCAATATGGCTATCCCGGCCAGCAGCCGCATCAGGCGCAGCAGCATGCCGCTGCGGTGCAGGGTGGTGCGGGACATGGTGGTGCGGTGCAGGGTGGTGCCGGACAGGCACCCCAGCACACCGCTGCACACCAGGGGCCGCCGACACAGCCGGCCATGAGTCCGTCAGCTGCGGCATTGCTGGCTGTGCGCGGCGAGGTTGCCAAGGCTGTTGTGGGCCAGGAGTCCACCGTGACGGGGCTGCTCATTGCCTTGTTGGCGGGGGGGCATGTTTTGCTCGAGGGCGTGCCAGGTGTGGCGAAGACGCTGCTGGTGCGTGCCCTGTCCACGGCCTTGAGCCTGGACACCAAGCGCGTGCAGTTCACCCCTGACCTCATGCCGGGGGATGTGACGGGCTCATTGATTTACGACGCCAGCACTTCATCCTTCACCTTCCGCGAAGGCCCCGTTTTCACCAACATTCTCCTCGCCGATGAGATCAACCGGACCCCGCCCAAGACCCAGGCATCGCTCCTGGAGGCCATGGAGGAACATCAGGTCTCCGTCGATGGCGTGTCACGGAAACTGCCCGCCCCGTTCATGGTGGCCGCAACCCAGAACCCGGTGGAATACGAGGGCACCTATCCCCTGCCCGAGGCACAGCTGGACAGGTTCCTGCTCAAGCTCACCATGGAACTGCCCAACAGGGATGATGAAATTGAAGTCATCCGCCGGCACAGCTTGGGCTTTGACCCGCAGGATCTGCACGCGGCCGGTGTCCGTGCCGTGGCAGGGGCCGCCGAACTGCGCCAGGCACGCGAGGAGGTGTCCCGGGTCGGCGTGGCAGGGGAAATCCTGGCCTACGTGGTGGACCTGGTCCGCGCAACCCGCACCGCGCCGTCGTTCCAGCTCGGTGTCTCGCCGCGCGGTGCAACAGCCATCCTGAAGTCGGCCCGCGCCTACGCATGGTTGTCGGGCCGCGGTTTTGTCACCCCCGATGATGTGAAGGCCTTGGCGCTGCCCACCTTGCGGCACCGTGTTGCGCTGCGGCCCGAGGCCGAGATGGACGGCGTTGCCGTGGATGACATTTTGCTCTCCATTCTGGCCACAGTGCCAGTTCCGCGCTGATCCGGGCAGCGGAGAATGGCGATTTCGGGGAGGTTCTTCTTTTTGGCCCTGGCTGCCGTGGTGCCCATCATTGCCGTGCCGGGAGTTGCCAGCTGGCTCACGGCGTTGGGCGTGCTGCTACTGGTGGTGGTTCTTGACCTGTCCCTTGCGGCGTCGCCGCGGCAGGTGGTGGTGCGTCGTGTGGTCCCCTCGGGGGTGCGCCTGGGCGAGCGGAGCACTGCTGTGCTGCGCCTTGCCAACGAATCCCACCGGCCGCTGAATGCGGTGGTCAAGGACGGCTGGCAGCCATCGGCGGGTGCCAGCAACGCCTTGCAAACTGTGCGGGTCCGCCCCGGTGAGCGGGCGGCACTGAGCGTAAACCTGCTGCCGGTCCGCCGCGGTGATCTCCTCACGCATCACGTGACCATCCGCTCCTTCGGCCCTCTGGGCATGGCTGCACGGCAAAAGACCGTCGAGGCCCCCGGCACCTTGCGGGTGTTGCCGGCCTTCCACTCCAAACGCCATTTACCGTCAAAGTTGCGCAAATTGCGCGAACTCGATGGCAAGGCTGCCGTGCAGATCCGCGGTGCGGGAACTGAGTTTGATTCGCTGCGCGACTACGTCCGTGGCGACGATGTCCGCTCCATCGACTGGCGTGCCACTGCCCGGCGCCGTGATGTGGTTGTCCGCACGTGGCGGCCTGAACGGGACCGCCGCGTGGTGATTGTTTTGGACACCTCGCGCACCTCTGCAACCCGCATTGAGGATGAAACGGCGCTCGATACGGGCATTGAGGCCGCATTGCTGCTGGCTGTCCTGGCGGAGCGCGGCGGGGACAGGGTCAGCCTGATTGCCTACGACCGCCGCGTCCGCACCCGGGTTTCCTCCACCGGCAAGGGCAACATGCTCAACGCCATGGTGCAGGGCCTGGCGCCGATTGAGCCGGAACTGATTGAGCTGAACAACCAGGCCATCCCAGGGGCTATTCGTTCCGTCACGGCCCACCGCTCGCTGGTGGTGCTGGTGACGGCCCTGGACGCCGGCGCAGCCGAGGAAGGCCTCATCCCGCTCGTGGCGTCCCTGACCCAAAACCACGTTGTGGTGGTGGCATCGGTGCGTGACCCGGCTGTGGACGCGGCCCGCCTGGAACGCAGCACCACCACCCTGGCCTACCGTGCCGCGGCTGCCGAACACGCGCTGAACCGCCGCGCAGCC
This sequence comes from Specibacter sp., assembly GCA_039932175.1. Taxonomy (GTDB): domain Bacteria; phylum Actinomycetota; class Actinomycetes; order Actinomycetales; family Micrococcaceae; genus Specibacter. Next base: position 191 of record JBDTQM010000120.1, on the reverse strand, counting down.
ATCACAGCCGTCCTGAAACAGGCGGGGGCCTCGGTGGTGGATGCCCCGCCGACGGATCTTCCCCCGCAGCTGGCGGACACGTACATCAGACTCAAGGCAGCTGGGCGGCTCTAGGGCCAACGTTCCCGCTGCACCGGCAGCTAGTACCGCGGCCTGCAAGGTTTGCTTCCGTTCGGTGAAGGGGTGGGCGG
>JBDTQM010000119.1:0-11745 GCA_039932175.1 Specibacter sp. | reverse complement strand
TGCCTGCTCACGGCCCAGCGTGAACCACAGCACGCCGAAACCCACGGAAGCAAAAAAACGGGCCGCAGCCACAACTGTCTGGGCGGCGGCAATGCCGCTGGCCAGGGCGCCCACGGGGGAAAACTGGCCAGCCAGCGCAGCCAGCACCCCGTCAGTTGCGGCATAGAAAGTGCCCAGCAACAGCAGGCACACCACAGTAAACCCGGCTCCCGTGGCGGGCAGTGCCGCGCAAAGGTAGGCGGCCAAAAGGGCACCGTGCCCGGCCACGAACACTCTCATGCGTCCCCATTTGTCGGCCAGCCGGCCCAACGGAATGGCCAGCAGAAGGTAGGCCAGGTTGGTTCCCACGTAGAGCAGCGGAAACCAGGTTGCGGCGAAGCCCGCACGGCTTTGCAGCACCAGATAGATAAAGCCATCGCCAATGGTCAACAGTCCCAGCAGACCTGCCAACAGTAACAACCGGCGCATGTTGGAGCTGTTCAACTCCCGCCACAGAAATGGTGCACGCGGTGCGGGCGGGGCGTCCGCGCGTTGCGTGGACGCATCCGCCGCTGCGGTTTTCACGGCCGCCTGCTGACGCCGTCCCGGCACCATCAGACCCAGGACGGCCAGCCCAACAATGCCACAGGCCAGGGACAGCACAAACACGGCATGGTAGCCGTTGGGGATCACCAACAAGACCACAAAGGCCAGCAGGGGGCCCACGGTGGCACCAACCGTGTCAAGCATCCTGTGGACGCCAAAGGACCGGGCCAAGTGTTCCGGCTGTGCGGCCCCGGTGATCAGTGCATCCCTGGGAGCAGTTCGAATGCCCTTGCCAATGCGATCAACGGCAATGACCGCTGTTATGGCCGAAAATCCCGAGGCAACCAGCAGCCACGCCCGGCTCGCGGTTGACAGGCCATAACCCACGAATGCAATGAGCTTGTGCCTGTCCGTCTTGTCCGCAGTCCACCCCGCACCAATGCGCACTACGGCGGAAATGCCCTGATGGATGCCATCGAGGAAACCGTAGGCGATCATGGAAAGCCCCAGCACACCCGTAACGTAGAGCGGCAGGACAGCAGCGACGGACTCGGAGGAGATATCGGTGAACATGCTCACAATGCCCAGCGAGATGATCACTGAGGAAACCTTGAAGGGCGTGGCCGTGCGAACCGTCTGGTCGGACTTGCCGCCAGTGCGGTCGGAGAAGGAGAGATACATTGGCAGTTACCTATTTTCCGGCGTGCAACACGCCGTACACAATGTATGTGGCGCCGCCCTTGACGGCGGTGATGGTCAAGGTGATTTTGTCGGCGCCACGCGTGAACCAGATGGCTGAGGATCCGGCGGTTGCTGGCGCATCGGCCATGCCAAACCCCAGCGGAGCAAAGTGATCCTGGTAGAAGGCCTTCACCGCCAACGCCTCCTTGCTGGTGCTTGCCACCAGGCTGGTTTGCAAGATGGCGTTCTGCGGACTGACGGAACTGCTGACTATTTTGGAACCGTCCACGGGCGGGAGCGCCTTTACCGGGTAGCCGGGCGCCACCTTCCCGGTTGTGTCAGCACTCTTGGGCAATGGTGCGGAGACCAACGCGACTCTCGGTTGGGATGTTGGCAAAACAAGTTTGGTTGCTTGCGGTGCCGGCCCGTTGACTTCCAAGGGCTCGGCCGGATCGGCCGTTGGAGCGCCTCCTGCCGGTTTGGGTGTCGCAGCCTTGGCCGTGTTAGCGGCAGTGGTCTTGGCGGCTGCAGACGCAGCCGGGGTTGATTGACTGGTCGCGGCTGAGGTGTTCGTGGCCGGCGCACCGTCGGCTCCTGTGACAGCTGTGCTGCTGGTCCGGGTGCTCTGTGCTTGATTCTGCGGCGCAGTGCCCGGCAAAAGGTTCACCACAATGGCAAAGGCAACAATGAGTGCCGCCAGTCCCAAGCCGAGAAACACTAAACGCCGTAGTTTCATTGTGTCCCCATGTCTACTTGGCAGCACTCACCCTGAAAAACTCGAAACAGTGATGAGCGCCTCATCTTCCTAGCCTGATCCTAGTGCCGGAACCGGCCGGATGACAGAAAATTCACACAACAAAATGGCATCATCTAAGCGGCTGGGTGCTACAAAGTCTGAGCATGCCACTCCGGCTCACCTTGCGACAGCTACATGCGGGCGTTGCGGGGCTTGGGCTGGCAGACCGGGCAGCTGTAGGAGGACCTGTTCATGAACGTGTCCCGGCGGATTTTGGTGGACAAGCCCAGGTCGGTGCACCGGTGGCAGGGTATACCCTCGCGGCCATACGCATTCAAGGAGCGGGAAAAGTAACCTGATGCCCCGTTGACGTTGACATACAGCGAATCAAAGCTGGTGCCGCCGGCCACCAAGGCCCGGGACATGACGTCGTGGGCGGCATGGATGATGCGCTCGGTATCCGGGCGGCGCAGCGTGTCAGTGGGCCGGGCATAGTGCATCCTGGCGGCCCACAGCGCCTCGTCCGCATAGATGTTGCCAATGCCCGACACCAGGCCCTGATCCAGGAGAGCACGTTTCAGTCCCGTTTTACGGGCCCGCAGCTTCTTGTGCAGCTCGTCAATGGAAAAGTGGGGGTCCAACGGGTCGCGGCCAATATGCGCGGCTTCGCCGGGAATCAGAGCCCAGCCTGCCCCGCCGGAAGCAGAAGCCGTCACGCATCCGCCGGGTCCGCCGTCCGCTGTGGGCACCAGCGACGTGACGAACAGTCCGCCGAAGATTCTCTGGTCAACGAAGCGCAATTCTTCAGGCGCATCTGCACGGGGTGAAAAAGACAAGCGAACCTTGAGGTGTTTCTCGTGCGGCTGTTCAGGAGATTCCACCAACAGCTGCCCGCTCATGCCAAGGTGAGCCACAAGTGCCGTGTGCGGCGGGGCAGAGCCGGCCAGGGAATCGCTGGGAGAATCACTGAGCGGCATCCACAGGAACTTGCCGCGGCGCACCACATCCAGAACTTTGGCGCCAAGCAGGTTTCCGCGGAAGTCCTCAACACCGAGTGGGTGGCGGCGAATGGAGCGGGGATCAACCACTGAGACGTCGGTGATGCTGCGCCCGGCAATCCAGCGCTCCAGGCCGCGCCGCACCACCTCAACTTCGGGCAGCTCGGGCATTACTGGCCGGGGGCAGTCGCGGCACCTGCGGAAGGCGCAAGAGACGTCGCAGCAGCCAGGGAGGATCCGGAGTCGTGATTTTGGGGGAAGCGTTTCTCCAGCTCAACCCAGGCAGCAGCTGCGGCGGCGCGCTCCGCTTCCTTCTTGGAGGGGCCGGTGCCGGTGCCGTGGAGCTCGCCGCCGATGAGCAGGCGGGCGGTGAAGGAGCGGTCGTGGTCGGGACCGACGCCGGTAATTTGGTAGGAGATGACGCCCATTTGCTGGGCCGCGGCGATTTCCTGGATGTTGGTTTTCCAGTCGGTGCCGGCGCCGAGAACAGCGGAATCCGCCAGCAGCGGGCCAACCAGGCGCATGACCAGGTCACGGGCCACGTCAATGCCGTGGGTGAGGTAGGTGGCGCCGATCAAGGCCTCCATGGTGTCGGCCAGGATGGAGGATTTGTTGCGGCCCTTGGTCAGGCGTTCGCCCTGGCCCAGGTAGATGAACTCGCCAATGCCCAGGGACCGACCAATCGATGCCAAGGCACGGGTGGAGACAACAGCGGAGCGACGCTTGGCCAGATCGCCCTCGGGAAGAGTGGGGTTGTCGCGGTAGAGCGCGTCTGTGACGGAGAAGCCCAGGATGGAGTCGCCCAAAAATTCCAGGCGCTCATTGGTGGGGATGCCGCCGTTTTCATAGGCGTAGGACCTGTGTGTCAGGGCAAGACGAAGCGTCCCGGCATCAATAGTGACACCGAGACGCTTCAAAAGCAGTTTCTGCCCTTCCGTCAGCATCGGGGATTCCGTACCTGAGGACATGAGCAGCTCCTGCAATATTTATTAACCACTAAATCGAACGGCCGGGTGGCCGCACGGACGTCTTAGACGTCGGCAACCTTACGGCCCTTGTATTCCAAGAACAGTGCGGTGCCGGCTGAGTCGGTGACAACTCGTGCCTGGTGCGGCAGGCTGTAAACAACCTCGCCGTTTTCAATGGTCTTGACCAGAGCAGGCGCGGTGGCCTTCCACTGGGAACGGCGTGCGCGCGTATTGGCACGGGACATCTTCCGCTTGGGAACAGCCACGGCAAACTCTTTTCTCTCGATAACTTACGGACTCATGTCCGAAAGTAAAACTTTTTGCTAGTTTTCTTCGCCGGTAAAGCCCTGTAGGGCAGCCCACCGAGGATCTACAACCTCGTGGTGGTGCCCCGGCTCATCTGCAAGGTGTATTCCGCATTCGGAACACAGACCCTCACAGTCTTCCCGGCACACCGGCTGGAACGGCAGGGCGGTTACCACTGCGTCCCGCAACACCGGTTCAAGATCGATAGAATCGTGCTCGACCCAACGTTGCTGATCTTCTTCTTGTTCAAGGATTTCCGCGGACGGTTCCTCGTAGAAGAAAAGTTCTTGCACATCAACTTCGAGTTCATCCTCGAAGGTCTCCAAGCATCGTGAGCAAACGCCTGTCACTTCGACAAGCACATTGCCCGATACCAGAATTCCTTCATGGACGGCCTCAAAACGGAGTTCCAGATCCAAATCGGATCCAGGCGTCGCGCCAATGAGCGGAGTGCCAAAATCTTCCGGCACAGGTATACGTTCTTCGAACTTCCACATGCTGCCCGGGCTGCGCCCAAGCTCCCTTACACCAATGGTGAGGGGCGTGCCATGGTTGGACTTGTTGCCCAACGTGGTTTCGCTAATGAGAACTCCTGTAAGAACATATGACCGACGCACCATCTTAGCCCGAAAGCTGACGGGCATCAAAACGAGCGGTACCGGACCAAATTGGCCTTATCCAGTCTACGACAGACAGCGGCTTAACGGCGAACCCACCAACCAATACCGCGCGTGATGTAACTCTCAACAAATTTTTGTTGGTGAACGACGCCGGACCCGGACGGGTTTCGCGGGCCGTTTACTTGCGCCGGGGCCGGTTGGGGATGGGCGAGCACGGGTTTGGGGGCACAAAGAAAGCTGCTAGCAGGCAGCTGGGGTTCCGCCGGGATCCAGTGAATTGACCTGATCGATCAACCATTTCCCGTCGACCCGCTTCATGAGGTAGTCAAAAGTTCCGTTGGTGCAGTCCGCCCCGGCGTTGCTAAATTCGGCAGACTGTCTCGTCTGAAGCACCACGGTGGCTGTCGCGTCATCTGCGTTGATCACAAAACTCTGGATCGTCAGCCGGGTCCAGAGTGATGTGCCCAGCTTCTGGCTCCACGTCTCCGCTCCACCAAAAGCCCCCTTGGTCGAGGCAGTGAAATATGAGAAGGCTGAATCATAGGCGGCAAGATTGATGGCCTGCCCGTGCGCCAGCAATACTTGGGCAACATTGATGGCCTCAGGTTCATTTGAGCCAACAGACACCGGAAAAGCGCCGCTGCCAAGTTCAACGGCATCCTCGCACTTGGCCGCCGCAATTGTCGTGGTGAGGTTCATCCATTCACCAATCGCGGGACGGGCCACGGATGGAGCCACCGCATAGGCCATGTTTTCGACCGGGCGGCCGCTGCTTGTAAGTTCAGATCTGGCACTGACCACACCAATCACGTTCCCGGCCATGTCAACGAGCGGCCCGCCGCTGTTGCCCGGGTTTATGGGTGCCGATGTTTGCACAAGGTGCTCACGGAGGCCAAAGTCTGTTGGAAATTTCCTGTCCAGTCCACTGATTATTCCATCGGCAATTCCGATCGGCTGGTCGTTGGGATAGCCAATGCCTGCTGAGGCCGAGCCGGGGATGGGATCACTAAGGGCGAAGGAAAAAACATGCCCGGAAACGGGGACAAAGGTCCTGATGAGTGCAAGATCCTGCTTGTCATCTCGGGCCACAACCGAGGCAGAGGTAACCTGCCCATTGACCACAACTGACAATGCCGCCTCGTTCCTGACGACGTGGGCGGCCGTGGCAATCAGATTCTCTGCAACAAGAAAGCCAGTCCCGGTGCCTCCGGCCCCGCCGCATTGCGCCATAGTGATTCGCGCAACCCCGGATTCAACAGCTGCCATCGTCTGGTCCCATGAGGTCAAGGCTGTTGGCGTCGGTTCCGGCGCCTGCTCTGAAGATGGCGGCTCTGAGGCTGGCTGCCCTTGTGGAGCTCGTGCGGTTTCCGTCTGCGGTCCGGCTGGCGGAGGGGTGCCGCCCGGCAACATCGTGCAAGCTGTCATCGATGCAGCCAGGGCGGCAGAGGCGCCGGCACTGGCAAGAATCTTCACCAAAGAACTGCACTCCATGTCGCGTCCTCACTGTAGGGCCGAGGCTTTGCCGCCGGAATTCCATGCGCCACCCGTGGCCAAGGTTTCTCAAATTTAGTCCCCTAAAGTGTTGATGGACAGAGAACATCACTTTATTTCGCCATTGAAATGCAGGACTGCCTAAATACTCTTTTCTGAAAACCGCTGCCCGGACAGTTTGCGGGCATAATCAGGCACATGATGCTTCCCGTGTTTATCCCCGACTGGCAAATACGCGACGGGGACATTGCTGCTCCTGTCATTGGCGAGGTGTTCAACCATGTACTGATATTCGTCACGGATGATGGCGACCCGGACATGTACTACGGCTGTTTTGGGCGTGAAGTCACTGTTGCAGGTGTTGCCTGGCCCTTGACCGGGCGCCACGGGCACCAGGGGCGCAGCCCGGGACCGTTTCCCACAGCCCTGCGGTGCCACAGTTTCATGCTGTATTGGGACGCACCTGTTTACACCGAAGGCGAGGTGACGCTGACGGGCATTGTCACCGCCACCGACTACGACACTGCACCCGAGGGATTCCCGCCGGTCCGTGGGCTGGTGACAGCAATGACCATGACATCATTGCTCTACGCCTGCGACGACGCCGACGGCCGCTCCTGGATGCCCGCAGCGGCCCGGCAGCAGTCATTTCGCCCCGTCAGCGGCTACCCTGCCTACTTTCCGGAGGAGCACTCCACCGTTTCCCCGCAGCTGAAGGCAACCGGCGTCGTGGTGGATCTGGACACCCTGCACCCTTCCCGGGAGGCCCCGGCGGCGATTCCAGCAGCCAATGTGAGCGAAACGGATGAATCGGCCGTCCGCCTCAGGCTGTTCCCCGACCACGCAAAGACGGTGTTGTGGCTCGAGGGCCCTGTTTACTACCCTGAAGCGGCCTTGTCCCCCGCACTGGCGGCAGCGATGACGGCATGGGAAGCGTCTTACTACGCGTCGCTAACACCGGAGCTGGATTGGCAGTCTCCCGGCACGGCTGCCGCGTTCACAGCCACGGGAATGGACCTGGCCCGGCGCCTGGCCCGGGAGCTGGGCACTGGCTTCCAGGTGGAGTTTCACAGCTACGAGGCCGGTGCCGTGCGCCAGGTCTTCAGCTCGGATGCTGCTGCCGGCAATCCGGGCGCTGCGCGTGCCTTCCATGCCATGGTGGCGGAAAAGGCGGCCGAACAGGCCAGGCTTGACGCCCTCGCCAAGGAGCCCGGCGTCGGCTGGTTTGCGCATGCGCCGAAGTCGTGGACTGACTTTCAACCCGGCCAGGACCAGAGGGCTTTGCGCTGTTCTGCGTTGAACTGGCTGCGGGTTTGGCGCAGAACAGTGTTCCGCGCCAAACCCAGCTCGGGTTCAGCGCAGGACAGTGCCATTGGGCCGGGGCCCAGCTAGCGCCGCGGCGGGACCACCGGGACTGGGCGCGTATCGGGCCCCACGTCGCCTTGGAGGCGGCGCAGCACGGCACGCGGCACAAAGTCGGCCACATCCCCGCCCAGGGTGTGAACTTCCTTGATCAAGGTGGAGGACAGGTGCAGGTAGCGGCTGTCCCCCGGCAGGAACACCGTCTCAACCCCTGAAAGCTGGCGGTTCATGGTGGCCATGGGCAGTTCGTAGTCAAAGTCGGAGGAGGACCGCAGACCTTTCACAATGGCGGAGACTCCGCGGGCATGGCAATACTCGGAGAGCAGCCCCTCCCCCATGGGTTCCACAATAATTCCCGACAGCGCGGAGAACGTGGTCTTGGCCATCTCCAGGCGCTCGTTGAGCGTGAAGCGGTAATTCTTGGCGTAGTTGGTTGATACAGCCACGATGACCTCGTCAAAAAGTCCCGCGGCCCGGGCAATCACTTCAATGTGGCCCTTGTGAATGGGATCAAAGGATCCTGGGCATACTGCGCGTCGCATAGAGACGAATCTAGCTGACATTTTCCCGTTCATGCTGCTGTTATGCCCAAGTCCTAGCCATTTGGCCATGTACCGGCCAGTAGCGCCCTGGCGGTGGCAAACGCTGCGGAGCACTTTCCACTAGGGTCAAGGAGGTGGAGGCCGGTAACGTATTGCAGGTCTACAACAGCATGGATCACTTCACCGGCCGCCAGCGTTCCGCAGCGGCAGCCGGTTCCTCAAAGGAGCAGTAATGTCCCACCCATGGCAACGCACAGCGCAGGGAGCCAATTTGATGGGCCCGGACGGCTCCCTGGGCGTCACCATCTTTGAAGAGATCACCACCTTGGCCAATCAGCACAACGCCATCAACCTGGGCCAGGGGTTCCCGGATGAGGACGGCCCCGCAGAGCTCAGCCGCCTTGCCCGGGAGGCCATCGCGCAGGGCAACAACCAGTATGCGCCGGGCAAGGGCATCCTCGATCTGCGCACCGCTGTGGCCGAGCACCAGAACCGCTTCTACGGGATCACGCTGGATCCTGAGCATGAGGTCATTATCACCACAGGCGCCACCGAGGCCATTGCCGCAGCCATCCTGGCCCTGACCGGTCCGGGCGAGGAAGTCCTCACCTTTGAGCCTTTTTACGACTCCTACGGCGCCATGATTGGCCTCAGCGGCGCCAGGCACACCACTGCCGCCCTGCTGGCCCCGGATTTCATGCCGGACCTGGCCACGCTGGAGAACAGCTTCAGCCCGCGCACCAAGATGGTCATCATCAACAATCCGCACAACCCCACCGGCGCCATGTTCCCGCGTGAGGTGCTGGCCGAGGTGGTGCGCCTGGCCATTAAGTACGACGCCGTCATCCTCACCGACGAGGTGTACGAACACCTCACTTTTGGTCCCACCCACATCCCCGTGGCCACACTTCCGGGCGCTGCCGAACGCACGCTGACCATTTCCTCGGCCGGCAAGACGTTCTCCTTCACGGGGTGGAAGATCGGCTGGCTAAGCGGCCCGGCGGAACTGGTTGCCGCGGCCCGCACGGTGAAACAGTTCCTCAGCTACTCCTCCGGCACACCGTTCCAGAGCGCCATTGCCGCCGGCCTGCGGCTCGAGAACGACTACTTCACCGACGCGGCCGCAACCCTGGCCCACAAGCGCGACATCCTGGGCGAGGGCCTGCGCGCCGCCGGATTTGACGTGTACCTGCCGCAGGGCACGTACTTCATCAATGCCGACACCCGGGCAATGGGCATCACCGACGCCACGGCGCTGGCGCGCAAGCTGCCCGGGCTCATTGGCGTGGCGGCCATTCCCGTCCCCGTCTTCTGCCACCCCGAAGGCGCCCTGCGGACCCGCTCCCTGCTGCGCTTTGCCTTTTGCAAGCAGGTTCCGCTGCTGGAGCAGGCAGCCGAACGCCTCGCCACCTTGAAGGACAAGCTCTAATGGCGCCCACCAGCCGCTTCCTGCGCACCAGCGGCGTCCACGCCACCATTGACAAGGATCCCTGGCATGAGAACGCGTTTGTGCTGAGCATTGACAATGCCGAGCAGTCGCATGTGAACCTCGCAGACCCCGGCGACGTTTTTTACGAGTACCTGCGCCGGATCGCCAACGCCGTGGACCTGCTCAAGGCACCCGGCGAGCCCATCAATGCGCTGCACCTGGGCGCTGGGGCGCTGACACTCGCCAGGTACATCCAGGCCACCCGGCCAGGCTCGGTGCAGCACGCCGTGGAGTTGGAGCGCGAGCTGCTGGACTTCGTGCTGGAGCAGCTGCCCATGCCCGACGGTTCGGCCCTGACCAGCCACGTTGGCGACGCCCGCGAGGCGCTTGCCGGACTGCCTGCGGGCCTGGTGTTCGACGTCGTCATTCTGGACATTTTCAGCGGGCCGGACGCGCCCGCCCACTTGGCCTGCGCGGATTTTTACCGCGAAGCGGCCGCCCTGCTGGCGCCGGAAGGAATTCTGGCTGTCAACGTTGGCGACGAGCCCGGCTTCACGCTGGTGAGCAGCCAAAGCAAGGCGCTGCAGGAGGCCATGACGAGCGTGGCAGCTTATGGCACAAGCATGCTATTTAGCCGCCGCTACCCCGGAAACATCATCCTGTTGGGCAAGAACGGGCCTTGGCCCCACGGCTGGGCGCAGGCATTGGTGGCGGCGGGCCCGCACCCGGCGACAGTGCTGACGGGGGTCGAACTGGACGATCTGGGCGGCTAAGCCGGATGCTCAGGCCGCGGCACCCCAGGCGCACGCCAGGTCGGCTCCTCCCGCATCCGTGTCCACGCCGAACAGCCTGAATCCAATGAGGGACCACCCCTCGCGCTGCGTGAGGGGCGCGTCCTTGAGCTCGAAGAACGCTCCGCCGTCCGGTGCCTTGCTCGTGGCCACGGCTGCTCCCCTTGAGGGCGCCGTCCACAGGTCGACCAGCCCGGGCGCGGAGTCCGGCCAGCGCGGTCCCGGACACAGGCCGCCCCAGGCGGGTACCGGCGCTGTCTGCACGGGCCATGCATCAGGGCCCTCTGCATGGACGGTGACGGTTCGTTTTTGCAGGCCAGTGCCAGGATCCGAGCACGGGATCTTGTCGTCAAGGCCCGGAATCCGGAGGTATTCGGTCAAGGCAACAGCGCCGTCGCTGATCACCACGGATTCCACATACGTTCCACACCGCCCGGTTTGGGCGATGGGATATTTCAGCTGCACCACATCCGCACCATCTGCGCGCCACACATACCAAAGACCTTCAAAGGCCATGTCGTTTGAGCGGTTGATGCGCGCCACGGCGTCCTCGTCGCCGTCCCCGTCAACGTCGCCGTAGGCCACCTCCTCGAGGGTGTAGCTGACGAGCCCGGCGCCGGTTCCTGCAGAGGCTGCGCCGTCCACCAGCTTCACTGTGACGGGCTGGTCGAGCCCTCTGGGGGAATAGGACCATTCCATGGTGCCCAGTTCCACCGCCCGGATGTCCACGACGGCAGGAGGTTCCGGCGTGGACGCGGCGGACGTTTCCTGGCCGGACTTGATCCCGGCATTCGCTGCTGGCGTGCCCGGCGGTGCTTGCGGATCCGCCCCGTTGCAGCCCGTGAGCCCCGACAGCACCAGGGCGCCGACCGCGAACGACAAGGACACAGTCCGTAGAGGCATGATTCCACCCTTTGGCTAGGCGAAGAGTCCGGTGCCCCGAACCTACGACAGCGGCCGGTGGCTGTCAACGGCAGCGGCCCAAGGGACTGCTGCCCCCGGGACGGTTCTACAGCAGCGCCCGCACGGCCGCCGCCGAGAACTCCACCGGTGCGCCTGACTTTATTGACGCATAGGCGGCCTCTGCCAGGGCAACTGCCATGACGCCGTCGAGCGGGCTGACCCGGGATGGCCCGCCCGAAGCGCGTGCCGCAGCAAACTCGGCGTTTTGCAGTGTATAGGGACTGTCCGCAGGTGGCTGGACCGGCAGATAATCTCCGGGCGCGTTCCCGGGTGCATTCCCGGTGGCGGGGACTTCGGTGCTCAGTGGGGCGGCACTTTGGGACTTGAAAAGAG
>JBDTQM010000118.1:0-11795 GCA_039932175.1 Specibacter sp. | reverse complement strand
CGAACTCGACGGGCCAATACCCACCGAAAACAAATCAAAAACACCAACAGACATGGCAGCGGCTTCCTTGAGGGCTGAGCTGCACAATTCGTGCTGCTGGCAGCTCTTTCATGGTACCGCTGCACCCTTGGAATGTGATCAAATCCCTGTGGCTGGCAGGAATCCTGACGTGACACGATCGAACGCTGCTGCTTCGGGCTCGTTCCGGGGTGGCACATGGGCTTGCAAGCGCTGCCGGACGGTGTTGACATGCAACAGCCCGCTCAACAAATGCACAACCTCGTCTGGACGGTCCGCGGAAAGGCCCGGAAGTGCCTGCGGGCAACGGCGGCGGGCCATGCCGGGCCTGGAGTTTGCAGAGGGCTGCTGCGGCGCCTGGGGCGTTGCCGCAGGCAGGGGCTGCCGCGTCGGTCGGATTGATCGACCTGCCGCAATTGCGCGGCCCGCAACAAAGCAGGGCACCGCGTGGAATCACAACAAAGAGGATCTACTTGAACCTGATGTCTGCAGCAGTGCCCTAGTTGTTAAACAACTGAGTGGTGGCCCGGCATCTCTGCCGAACCACCACTCACCCCCAAAGTTTTGGTGAGCCCGGCAAAGACATGCCGTGTTCACACAATCATTAGTATGCCAGAAACTAATGGAAAAGTGCATATCAGGGTTTTTTGCCGTCCGGCCGAGCAGCTAGGAATCCACCCTGCCGCGAACATGGCGCCGGCTGAACGACAGCCAGACAAGCACCAGTCCCAAGGCGACGAACAGAATGGCTGCGAAGGTCATGATGTCTACCGCCTGCCAGTTTTCCCAGCGTGGAATCCGCAACGGCACAGTGGCGCAGACAAGGGAGAATCCGATGAGCATGGAGAACGCCGCGGCCCGGTCAATGGCGGGACGTTGCGAAAACGCCGCCTTGGCAGTCGCCACCACCACGCAGGCCGCGGCGTAGGTGGTGTAGGCAACGCCGAACCACATGTATGCAGCCAACGCCGGCTGGCCGCCGTACGCCACCAATCCCGTGCTGGAGCCGTCGACGTCGGCGAGGAAGTACGTCACCCAGATCCCCAGTGAGCACACGGTCAAAACGACCACGCCCACGGGGCCCCGGATGAGTGTCCGGGCCAAGGGGGAGTTGTAGGCGGCGGCAACCCGGGAGGTCAGCAGGAAGAAGACGCCAAAGATGCTCAACCGCAACAGCACATTGGCCAAGTTGATGCCTCCCATCAGGGCATCAACGGGCATGTAGATTGCTGGAAGGCTCAGGGCGACGCTGACAGTGGTCAAGGCAAAAGCCCAGGAGAGCCCGGGGTTGGGGCCCTTGATCAGGGAGGGGAAACGCCAGATTGTGCAGGCCAGGCACACGGCCAGGGCCGCCCATTGCAAAAAAGCCGTCATCCCAAGTACTCCCAAACATTATTTGCTGCGATTGTGTCATCTTCGGCCCGCCGCAGGACCTTGCCCAAGGCTTCGAGCCGCACGGCTGCCAAAAACACGAGCGCACTGTTGGCGGTGCTCCGCAGTGCTGCTGCGCGTGAGCCCGGCACCCAGCCGGCCTCGGTCGGGGAAAGGAACCCCGTGGCGACTAGCCCATTGGTTAGTCCGACTCCGGCGATCCTTGCGCTTTCAATGGCCAACTCAGCCTTGAGCCTGTTGGCGCTGATCTGGGCCGACAAGTTTTGCGGCGCAATGGCGGCGTTCCGGGCAACCCTTTGCCGCAGGTCTGTTGGGTCGACGGCGTCGAGCCAGGCACGAACCGAGTATCTGTGGGGAATCGGCGACAGCTGCACAGCCTCGGGAGCCGTGCCGTTCTCGGCCGCCACATTTCGATTGAGAATTTCCTGCAGAAGATCGGCGTCCGAAATTTGGCTGAGCAGTTCCGCCGCGGTGGGCGCCTTGATACCGGTGGCAAGGTCTTCAAACTTGGGGAAAGTGGACAGGGAGGCAACCACCGGCAGGTCAAGGGAGCGGCTGACGGCTGCGATGGTGGCCAGCGAGACCCGCCCGCGAACCAATTGTTGTGCAAGGGTGGAGCGCTTGATCCCTGCTGCCCGGCACACGGCCGCCTGGCTTGTGGTGCCGGCGACGTGGCTGAGCCAGTATTGGAAATTCTTTGCCGCAACAGTCATTTTCTTTTTCCCCTGTTCCCCAATGTCAGACCAGTTTCACATGAGGGACGAGTTTTTACGGATCCAGTGTGTCGACAATGCCGCGGAAACGGCTGCCAACCCCGTCATATTCGCTGCGGCGCATGCCGGCCCCGGGGCCGGGGAGCTCGGAATTTTCGTGAAAATCGCAGATGACGTAGGTGAAGTCGGGCCACCACTTCTTGGGCCGCGCCACCTCGAGGAAGTCGCAGAGGTAGCAGCGCAAATCAACCCAGACGGGGCGTTTGCCCGTGGCGTTTGCCCGTGACTGTGCAAGCCATGCCGGCGGGTTCGCATCCATCGAGGCCACGTCGGCCGCGCTCATTCGGGAAGGAATGCCGTTCCGGGCAGCCATTTCCGGGGGAATGTTCAATGCCTGGGCCACTTGGCGGCGATTCAGCGAAGAGTGGGGGGAATAGTTGTTTGCCATGTTCCATTAAGGATAATGCGCAGCCGGGCTGCTGGCGATCCAACCCCGAGCCAGGCCGTCAAAACCACCGCTTTCGGTGGTGAGAATGCTCACAGGGCCCCGGCGCTGCCCGTCAAAGTGGGTCTTGTTTTAGCCAGAAGAGGGCAAATCCAGCACCCGTACTCTATGCTGTGGGAAAACAGCGGGAAATTAAGGGCGCAATTCCAGCTTTCAGGGGCTATGATAAGGCGCTGAAACACCCAGCCGAAACCACGAGCACTTCAGGAGTTTGAAAACCGCATGGCAACGGATTACGACGCACCCCGCAACAAGGACGAAGACCACGAGACAGAGTCGCTTCAGGCGCTCCAGGTTCAGCGTGGCGGTGCTCAGACGGCTCACATTGACGTCGAAGATTCAGACACGGCCGAGGGCATGGATCTGCCCGGAGCCGACCTCTCCAATGAGGAATTGGTTGTTCAGGTCATTCCGGCACAGGACGACGAGTTCACTTGTTCATCCTGCTTCCTGGTCCGCCACCGCAGCCAGGTAGCACGCGAAAAGAACGGCCTGCTCTTCTGCAAGGACTGTGAAGGCTAAACAGCCCTTGCACAGCGCAGCGCCCAACCGCGCTGTGAGTATCAAGGGTTGCGCGCAACAAGACTTGGGAGCGGATCATGCAGGAACGTGTGCAAGAGCTGTTGGACACCTTCGCGGTGCCCGGGGCATGCGCGGCAGAGCTGTTGTGCGACCGGCACCCCGCCAGTGCCACAGCCTTTACTGTCATTGCCGCCGACCTGAGTTTTGTTGACATCAGCTACGGCGAACTGCGGGAACAATCCACGCAGTTCGCCGCTGCTTTAAGCTCCCTGGGTGTACGCCGCGGCGACCACGTGGCCACCCTCATGGCCAAATCGGCCGAATTGGTCACAGCCTTGTTGGGCATTTGGCGCCTGGGCGCCGTGGACGTTCCCTTGTTCACGGCCTTCGCCCACGACGCCATCGACTTCCGCCTGCAAGCCAGCGGTGCCCGCATAGTGATTTGCGATGCCGACCAGCGCAGCAAGCTGGTGCCCCCGGGCGAGGTTCCCACCGACGCCTCCCGGCTGGTCATTGTGGCCCGCGGGGAGGCTTTTGGCTACGACGTCTCGCTGGCGGAAATGGTGGCCGGCAAAGGCTCATTCGCCGGGCTTGAACTTTCCGGGGAGCACGACGGCGGACCGGTTGCCGTGGGCGGCGACGGCGCGCTGGTGCAGCTGTTCACCTCAGGCACCACAGGTTCCCCCAAGGGTGTGCCCATCCCGCTGCGTGCGGTGGCATCCTTTGTGGGGTACCAGGAGTTTGGCCTGGATGTGCGCGCCGGGGACGTCTTTTGGAATGTGGCGGATCCCGGCTGGGCGTACGGACTGTACTTTGCCGTGTTGGCGCCGCTGGCCTCGGGAACCCGTTCGCTGCTGCTGTGTGCAGGATTCGACCCCGCACTGACGTGGGCTGTCATGGAAAAGTTTGGCGTCACCAATTTTGCCGCTGCGCCCACCGTCTACAGGTCCCTGCGGGCCGGCTCCACCCCCGGGCGCCAGCACACCCTCCGCCGTGCCTCCAGCGCCGGGGAACCGCTGACCCCCGACGTCATCACCTGGAGCCGTGAGGTTTTTGGTTTGGAAGTCCGCGACCACTACGGCCAGACGGAACTTGGCATGGTGGCAGGCAACGCCTGGGCCGAAGGGCTCTTCGCGCCGCTCCGGCCGGGCTCCATGGGCACATCCCTGCCGGGCTGGAGCGTGAACGTGTTGGCTGACCTCACTGACGAACCGGCCGCTGACGGCGAACCCGGACGGGTCGCCGTGAATGTGCCGGCAAGTCCCTTCATGTGGTTCGGCGGCTACGTCGACGCCGCGGAGAAAACGGCGCAGCGGTTCAGTGCCGACGGCTCGTGGTACCTCAGCGGCGACTCCGGACGCCGCGACGGCGACGGCTTCATCTACTTTTCCTCACGCGATGACGACGTGATCATCATGGCCGGCTACCGCATTGGCCCCTTCGACGTGGAATCGGTGCTGGTGAACCACCCGGCCGTTTCGGAAGCCGCGGTGATCGGCACCCCCGATGATATCCGGGGCGAAGTGCTGGAAGCCTTTGTGGTGCTCATGGATCCTGCAACCGCCGGCGATGACCTGGTGGCTGAATTGCAACGGCTGGTGAAGAACCGCTTTGCCGCCCACGCCTATCCGCGCCGCATTCACTTTGTGCCCGAACTGCCCAAGACTCCCAGCGGCAAGGTCCAGCGCTATGTGCTGCGCAAGACCCGCGCAGCCATGACGGACCTGCCGCAGTGAGGGTGGTTCACTAGTGGGCAGGCGCAGCGCTGAAAACACCAAATCCGCCCGGGGCGTTAATCAAACACTCCTCCCGGTGATCGCAGGCATCAACAAGGCGGTTGGCTTTGCCTTGGAAGTGGCCATGGTGGCTGCCTTCCTGTTCTGGGGATTCGGGCAGGAGAGCCCGTGGAACCTGGTCCTGGGAATCGGCATCCCGGCAGTGACAGTTGTACTGTGGGGAGCCTACCTGGCGCCGCGCAGTGAACGTTTCCTGGGTGAAAATATTGCCCAGTGGGTGTCGCTGGGGCTTTTCTTGGGCGCGGCAGCGGCGCTGTTGGGCGCAGGGCTCGCTGTTCCGGGAATTCTGCTGGTGGTCCTGTCGCTGGGACATGTTGCGGCAGGCCGCTGGCTGAAAACTGCCTCAGCGGCCTAGCTGCCGGCTGCCTGGGAGTGGGGGGCTCATGAGGGAACCGCCCGTTGGGTCCTGCACGGAACAGCCGGGGTGTGATCCCGTGGATGTCAGCCACAGCGAAACCGCAACCTCGTGCGCCAGTGCCAGGGGTCCGGCGTCGTGCGGGGCATTGAGCCGCTGGACCTCAATGCCGGCGCCGAACGGCAGCAGGCGCAACACCAGCAAGTTCGTATCCAGCCCGATGCCGTGGTGCTCCAGGTAGCGCAACAGTTCGGGATCGTGATCGCTGATGCGGCTGATGCTGCCGCTGTGGCCGGCGTCCAGCTCGTCGAGCCGGTGCGAGGGTGCCATGGTGATCCTGCCCTGCGGGTCCGGGATGGGGTCGCCGTGGGGATCCCGGGTGGGGTGGCCCAACTTGGCGCTCATGCGCTCAATGAAGTGCTCGGACACGGCATGCTCCAGATGTTCGGCTTCGTCATGCACCTCATCCCACGTGTAGCCCAGCTCCCGGACAAGGTAGGTTTCCAGGAGCCGGTGCCGGCGCACCATGGACAATGCCAACGACAAACCCTGCTCGGTCAGGTGGATGGGGCTGTACGGCTGATGGTCCACCAGCCCTTGGTCCTTGAGCTTGCGGACCATCTCCGAAACCGAGGAGTTGGCCACGCCCAGCCGGGCGGCCAGGGCCGTGGACGTGATGGGCTTGTCCTGCCACTCCGTGTAGCCATAGATGACCTTGACGTAGTCCTCGATGCTGGAGGAGGTGGCATTTTGTTTCACATAATCCAGCCTACCGCTAGCCTTGCCCCGAGAGCGTCAGCCACAGCAGCAGCGCGTTCAACGCCACAATCAGCACCACGCTGGTGAAGGCTGCCATGCGCAGCGGCAGCCCGTCACGGTGCTCACCCATCAGCGCCTTGTTCGCCGTCAGGCGCAGGAGCGGGATCAGCGCAAACGGGATGCCAAAGCTCAGCACCACCTGGCTCACAATCAACGCCCATGTGGGGCTTATCCCCACTGAAAGCAGGACAATGGCGGGAATGAGACTGACAACCCGCCGGGCCTGAAGCGGAACGCGCACCTTCAGCAGCCCGTTCATGATGGTGGCCCCGGCGTAGGCGCCCACCGAGGTGGAGGCCAGCCCGGAAGCCAGCAAACCGACGGCAAAGACGACACCGATCACCGGGCCCAGGGTGTTGACGATGGCGGCGTGGGCGCCTTCGATCGAGTCGGTGCCGGAGACCCCGTTAAGCGTTGACGCCGCCAGCAGGAGCATACCGATGTTGACGGCACCGGCCAGGATCAGGGCCAGGACAACATCAACGCGGGTGGCCTTGATGATGTGGCGCAACCTGGCGGGAGTGCTCCGGGCATCGGTGTGCCTGTCCTTGGCCAGCTGGGAATGCAGGTAGATGGCGTGCGGCATCACTGTGGCGCCGAGCATGCCGGCGGCCAGCAGCACGCTTTCTGTGCCTTGGAAGCGGGGGATGAGGCCGTTCACAACACCTGCAGTATCCGGCGGGCTCATGACCAGGCCGGCCAGGAATCCGATGGTGATGATGACAAGCAGGAACATGATGACTGATTCGAAAGGCTTTTGTCCGCGGCGGTTCTGCACCGTGAGCAGCGCCATGGAGGCCACGCCCACAATGAGGCCGCCCACCGGCAACGGTACGTGAAAGAGCAGCTTCAGGGCTATGGCGCCGCCCACCACCTCGGCCACGTCGGTGGCCATGGCGACCAGCTCGGCCTGCACCCAGAACAGCCGCCTGCTGCGGGTTGTGAGCCGTTCACCCAAATGTTCCGGCAGCGACTTGCCGGTCACCACACCCAGTTTGGCGGATTGGTATTGCACCAGCATGGCCATGATGTTCGCTGCCACCAGAACCCACACGAGCAGGTAGCCGAAGCTGGCGCCCGAGGTGAGGTTGGCTGCCACGTTGCCCGGGTCCACATAGGCGATGGCAGCCACGAACGCAGGTCCCAGCAGCAGGAGCAGTCCGCCGCGCGGTCGCCGGCGCGACCCCTCCTTGGCCTTGAGCGTCTCTAGCACTTTCCATCCTTCGCTGAACCTAAAACCTATCTTTAGGCATACCGAAATCATAAGGGGTGTGACGGTGCTTGTCGAGGCAGGTGCCCGGCGGCTCAGAGTTTGTGGGTGCGCCAGGTCTGGGCCACGTAGGGCAGCGCCAGCTCTTCCTGGGGGGAGTGGCCAAGATGCTCAAAAAGGTACCACTGCAGATTCGCCGTGACCTTGGTCCTGACCTGCTCCGATGCCTTGAGGTAGTAGCTGCGTGACTTGGCCAGCTCCATGATGCCCTCCGGGGTCAGCAGCTGGGCCCAGCGGGAGTCGCGGGGCTCGGCTGCGGCGAACTCCCTGCCGATGGCCGGGCGGAAATCGGGCTTGTGAACGTCTCCGGCGTGCATGATGCGGGCCAGACGGTGAACCCAGGGGATGCCGACGTCGAGCTGGTTCCAGACCAGCCCCAAGGTGCCTCCGGGGCGCAGCACGCGGGCAATCTCCGTGCTGGCGGCGAGGGGGTCGCACCAGTGCCACGCCTGTGCCACAACGGCCAGGTCCACGGAATGGGCAGGGAGCGCCAGGTGTTCGGCCGTGCCCACAATGGTTGTGGTGTGGGGCAGCACTGCGGCCAGCTGCGCCAGCATGTCAGCTGACGGGTCAACGGCCGTCAGCGACCAGCCGTGCTGCGCCAGCAGCTGTGTGTACTTGCCAGTTCCCGCGCCAACATCAAGGACGTCGTGGATGGGTCGGGGAGAACCGGCCATCAACCAGTCAAGGGAATCGCCGGGGTAGCCGGGCCGGACCTGGTGATAGTGCTCCCCGCCTTCCAGAAATGCGGCGGCCATGTGCTTGCGCCGTTCCGCGTCGAAGACCGGTCCGCCTGTCCCTGCCATGGTGCTCCCGTAAAGTTGTGCCGTTTTGCCCGTTCAACTTTACCCCGGCTTCCATCAACGCTATCGCAGTAATGGCTGGTTTTTCGGCATCGCCATCGCACTGGCTGAGATAGCGTTGCGCAAAAAGTGACCATTGCTGCGAGAGGGTGTGTTTTTAGGTGTTGCAGGGGGCGGCGCCGGCGGTGCCTGGCGTGTTCGGCGCCCATTCCGGGTACGCCCGGTTGTCGTTGGCCGGAACCCAGCGGCCTGCGTCAACCACATAGTCCCAGCCCAGCCCGTCTCGCAGCAGGGTCTGCACGCCGTCGATCAGGCGATCGGAGTCCTCAAGCCGGGAACCCACACCAAAGCTGGCGCGCAGGGATCCCGACGGCAGGCCCAGGCGGTTCAGGAGCGGGTGGGCGCAGAACTTGCCATCACGCACCCCCACGCCGTGTTCGGCCGACAAGTAGGCGGCGACCAGTCCGGCGTCGTACCCGGTGACGGAAAAGTTCACCACGCCGATGCTGCCGCACCCGGGGTAGTCGGCGGAGTCGGCAAACAGCGAATGGACGTTGACGCCCTCAATCGCGGCGAAGCCCGCCACCAGGTGCTCGCGCAGCTGCTGTTCATGGCTGTGCCAGTCCTGCGCATCCAGCGCGGCCAGGGCGGCGGCAGCCTTGGCCAGGGTGGCGGCGCCCAAAACGTTGGGGGAGCCGGCTTCGTGGCGGGCGGGGCCGTCACTCCAGCGGGTTGATTCGAGCCGCACTTCCTTCACGGCACCGCCGCCTGCCAGGTGCGGCTTGCCGGTGTCCAGCCAGTCCGGGCGGCCCACCAAGACACCCGCACCAAAGGGGGCATAAAGCTTGTGGCCGGAGAAGGCCAGGTAGTCGATCCCGCTGGCGCTCATGTCGATGCGGCGGTGCGGGGCCAGCTGGGCCGCGTCGACAACAATGCGTGCGCCGTAGCGGTGCGCCAGGGCGGCGAGTTCATTCACGGGCAGCACTTCTCCGGTGACGTTCGAGGCGCCGGTGACGGCCAACAGGAGCACGTTTCCGGCCCGCAGCTGTGTCTCAACGCGGGCCAGGGTTGCTGCAATGGATTCCGCGGCCACCACCGACCGGTGCGGCAGCGCCTGCCACGGCACCAGGTTGGCGTGGTGCTCAATGTCCAGGTACAGCACCTCGCCGTGGACGTTGGAGCGGCCCTCGGTGAAACCCTTCCGGGTCAGGATGCTCTGCACGCATCCGGCCAAAAGGTTCAGGGAATCCGTTGTGTGCCGCGTGAAGATGACTGTGTCATCTGGCCGGGCTCCAACAAAGTCGGCCACAATCTTGCGGGCATTTTCATACACCGAGGTGCTGACCTGGGAGGCAAATCCTGCGCCGCGGTGCACACTGGCGTAGTAGGGCAACACCTCATTGAGGTGGGCGGCCACTTCCTCAAGGGCAGGGGCCGACGCCGCGTAGTCAAGATTGGCGTAGCGCACCTGCCCTCCGTGGATGAGGGGGGCGGTCAAATCCTGGCCCACCACCGGCAGCAGGGGCGAGTCCGACAGGGCGGTTTTTTCCAAAAGGGCGTAGCTCATCGGTAATTCCTTCGACACCAAAGGACACTTGGAGGGAGCCAAGAAGTCCGCGCTTGCCATGACCGTTCCGGCCTGGCCAGGTCGTCACCCGGGGCACCCCGCCGCGAAAGGAGGGTTGCCGGCCAGCAAACCGGGGTTTAGCGCTGGCACTCGTGACCTATGCCAAAAAGATTAGCCCAAGAATGGCGATCCCGCATTTGTTACGTCATGAAAGGCGTCCTGCCGCCGGGTCGGCGGCAGGAGGGCAAAAAGAACGACGGCGGAATCCGCCGTCGTTCTTAATACACTTGAGCTATTTGCTGGGGATCAGCTCAGCAGGTCATCCCAATTGGGGTTCAAACGCTGTAAAACTTCCCTGTGAAGGATGGAATTGGTGGCCAGGGCGTTGCCGCCGAACGGGCCGTCGGCGCCCTCCAGGGAGGTGAACCGGCCCCCGGCCTCGGTCACGATCGGAACCAGGGCAGCCATGTCGTAGAGATTCAGTTCGGGCTCGCAGGCGATGTCCACGCTGCCCTCGGCAACCATGCAGTATGACCAGAAATCGCCGTACGCACGGGTGCGCCACACATCGTCGGTCAGGGCAATGAACTCATCACGGTTGCCCCGCTCAGCCCAGCCGCTCAGCGAGGAATAGGACAGCGACGCGTCCTTGAGCTCGGCAACATTGGAGACGCGGATGCGGGTGGCTGCGGCCAACGACTTGCCCATGTAGGCGCCGGTTCCCTCGGCAGCCCACCACCGTTTGCCCAACGCGGGGGCGCTGACCAAACCAACAACGGGGCGGCCCTCATCCACCAGGGCTATCAGGGTGGCCCAGACGGGTACGCCGCGTACAAAGTTCTTGGTGCCGTCAATGGGGTCGATGATCCAGCGGCGTGTTCCATGGCCCGTGCTGCCAAACTCCTCGCCGAGCACTGCATCGCGCGGGCGCACCCGGGCCAGCTGGCTGCGGATTGACTCCTCGGCGGCCTTGTCGGCATCCGTCACGGGTGTTAGGTCGGGCTTGGTCTCAATTTCCAGGTCAAGGGCCTTGAAACGGGCCATGGTCAGCGAATCCACGCTGTCCGCCAAGACATGGGCCAGGCGGAGGTCATCGTTGTACGTCTGGGGTTCAATCGTCATGCACATCACGCTATCGCGGTTTGCCGCAAACACCGGTTCCGACGCCCTCGGGGGCCGATTGCACTCTTCTGTGAACTTATGCGCACATCTGACCGGGAGTCCTGCGCATAAGTGTTTATGCGCAGGACCCACCGCGAGTCCTGCGCATAAGTTCACGGCTCCCCGAGCCTTGGGACCGGTGGGGACTACTCGATGATGCCCAGTTCCTTCTCCGCGGCGCGGCCCTCTGTCCTGTCGCTGGTGCCCAGCAGGCGGCGCAGCGAGGCAAGGCGGGCCGGTCCGGCATCGCCGGCAAGCCCTGCAGCCACATAGGGATCCAAGCCGCAGTTCACCGCGGCAGTGTCATGCTTGCAACCGCGTTCGCAGTCGTCGGTGCCGGGCTGCAGATCCGGGAAAGCCTGCAGGATCCGGTCCGGGTTCACATGGGCCAGGCCAAAGGAGCGGATGCCCGGGGTGTCAATGATCCAGGAGCCTGGCTTGCCGTCCTCGATTCTCAGGGCGAGCGCCGAGGAGGAGGTGTGGCGCCCGCGGCCCGTGACGGCATTGACGCCGCCGGTGGCCCGCCGGGAACCCGTGAGGGCATTGACCATGGTGGACTTGCCCACGCCGGAGTGGCCCACCATGACGCTGACCTTGCCGTCGAGATAGTTGTGCAATTGCTCCACGGCACCGCCTGCCAGCAGGGCCGAATCGCCGTCGTCACTGCGAGCGTCGATGCCGGAGGCGCCGTCGGCAGCTGTCCGGCTGATGATGACAGTCATGTCCAGGTGCTCATAGTTGGCGAGCAGCTCGGAGGGGTCCTTGATGTCGGTCTTGGTGATCAACAGCAACGGTGCAATGCCTGCGTCGTAAGCTGCCACCAGGGCCCTGTCAATGAAGCCTGTACGGGGCTCGGGGTTGGCCGCGGCCACCA
>JBDTQM010000117.1:0-11905 GCA_039932175.1 Specibacter sp. | reverse complement strand
CCCGGCCCACAATGTTCTTGAACCACTGCGGGAACGGCAGGAACGGGTTCAGGTTCTCGGGCATGAAGTGGTTGGTGGCCACAATCCGGATGCCGCGGCGTTTCGCCTCGTAGACCACGTGCTCGCCGATCATGTAGTGGCTTTGAACGTGCACCACGTCGGGTCGAATCACATCAAAGAGGGCCGCAATGTCCTTCTTGATCTCCCACGGAAGGCTTACCCGGAAATATTCATGGGTGGGGACCGGACGCGACCTCAGGCGGTGCACGGTGGCTTCCGGGCGTTGCTCGGAGAACATGGGTCCGCCGTCGGGGCGGCATGCCATCACGTGCACTTCGTGGCCCCTGGCGCTCATGCCCGTGGCCAACCGGAATCCAAACTGCGCTGCGCCATTGATATGCGGAGGGTAGGTGTCTGCAGCGATCAAAATGGTGAGCGGTTTTTGCGAGCTTTCACTCGGGGTGGATGTCACGGATAAAACTCCTGATGGCTTCTTTGCTGGCCCGAGGGCTGACTCGTCACTTGCGTTGTTCCTTCTTTGCAGCTGCACGCTGCTTCACCACGTCAGGATGGTGCCGGGACAACGCGATCACCCCCACGATAGCAAGTATCGCCGCCCCGGCCATGGCAATTGCCACCACGGGGGGCACATCGTCACGAAGCTCACCTAAAATGGTGATCCCAATGGCAATTCCCACAATCGGGTCAATGACGGTTAGCCCGGCAATCACCAAATCCGGCGGTCCGCTGACGTAGGCGCTTTGCACAAACCAGCTGCCCAACCCGCCGGCGGCCGCAATGGCAATTACCGAGTACCACTGCACATTCAGCAGAAACAGCCCGTTGGGGTCGAAGATCTGCTTGGAAATAATGCGCGTCAGCACGGCGACAAAACCAAACAACACCCCGGCTCCCAGGATGTAAAAGAACGCCTTCAAGCGGCTCTTGAACAGCCCCAGGGCCCCGCCAAAAAGTGTGATCACCACTGCCAGCAACAGCACCACAGTGAGTTCCTGGGTGGCGTTGACGTGGGTGTTTTCCGCCACCACATTCACCGCCATCAGGACAAACAAGGCGCTGCCGGCAACACAACAGGTAATGGCCACAACGGTTGCACGGTTGAGCCTGATCCCCTGGTCCCGCGAGTTCACGATGGTGGTGATCACCAGGGCTATGGCCCCAATGGGCTGCACCACCGTCAGCGTCCCCAGCGTCAGGGCCACAACATTCAACGCCATGCCAACCCCGAGCAGCACCAGCCCGAACACCCAACGCGGGTTTTTCAGCAAGCGCAGGAAACTGGCGCCTCCCAAGGCAAGCCCGCCTGTGTTGTTCTGCACGGCGCTGCCTTGGCGTTGCGCACCAAACGCGAGGAAGAACGCTCCCGCCACGGCGCATACCACCGCCAGCCACATCATGGGCGGCCCTGGCCTGGCTTGCCGGGCAGGTGGAGTTCACGGTGTTTGGCCAGAACCGCCACAAAGTATTGGCTGAACGCAATAACGTGCATCACCATGCCGGCCCCAAGGAACACCCAGGCCAAGACAAAGGTGAAGTCTGAATCCAGCGCCTTGGCCAGCAACAGCATGGGCGTGCCGATCATCAGGGCAGCTGTGCGTGTCTTGCCCAGCATGGTGACCTTCAGGTCGGCATCGCCCCTGAAGAAGTACAGCGTAACGCTCAGCAGTACGACGTCGGGAATCACCAGCAGCAGCAACAGCCACAAGGGCAGGATGTGGGCAAGGACCAAGGTGATGGTGACGGCGACCAGTGCCACCCTGTCGGCCAACGGGTCCAGGATGCGGCCAAGTTGTGTGGTCTGGTTGAGTTTCCGGGCCACGAACCCGTCAATCCAGTCGGTGCAGCCCATGAGTGCGAGAACGAACACGCCCCAGCCATACTCGTGGCGGGCAAGGACCAGCCACACAAACAACGGCGTCCCCAGGAATCTGACCACGGTGATGATATTGGGGATGGTGACGATGGCGTTCACGTTCCCTGCCTTCGCATTGGAACCAGGAGACATCTTCGGTCACCTCCCCAGGTGATTTGTTTTTCGGGCCGGACAACCGGCGCCGAATGTGGTTTTGAAAAGTTTGTGGGTCGAAATTACTTCTTCAACAACTTTCGCAGCAACAGGGCGCAGGTCCCGGCAGACACTGCCAGAACAGCCAGGGGTTTCCACCGTTCCTTGATGGTCTCCACTGCGTGCCCGGCATGCTCCGCTGCCCCTGCGGCTGCCTGGTTCATGACGTCAACAGCCCTGCCCTTGGCATTGTCGATCAGGTACCCGGCCTGCTTCTTCACATCTGCCTGGTCCACGAGTTCCTCACGCAGGGTCAACAGGTGGGCCCGTCGCGCCGAGGTGCGCTCAATGAGCTCTGTTTCGTTGGCCTTGGGTCCGTGTTCGGCTTCCTTGGCTGCACGTTCGGCCTTGGCCTTGGCCGCTGCCTCCGCGGCTTCGGCCTTGAGGGCCTTCTTCTCTTCCTTGGTCAGGGGCTCAGGATCAAGGGTTGCGGGGTCAAAGTCGCGGCCTTCCTTGGCAATCCCAAGGTCGTAGCGGATTCCACGCCATGCATGCTCAGGCAGCAGCGGCAGCAGGGACTTGAACTTGCGGTAGCCAATCAGTCCGCTGAGTCCAATGATCACCAGGAATGCTGCGCTGACAAGCAACGCCGAAAGCCACAGCGGCATGATGGTGGCCAGGCCTGCAATGGCAGCCACCACCAGGGCGATGACCAGCAGGCTGGTGAAAACCAGTGCAAGGCCGGCGGCAATGGCCACCCCGCCCACGCGGGCCTTCTTGTGCTCCAATTCCAGCTTGGCGAGCGTAATTTCGTCGTTGATCTGGCGTGGCACCAGCCTCGAAGCAGTCTTGAGTGCTTCGATCAGGGAAGATTCTTGCGCCTTAAGGCTTTCATCCGCCGTGATATGCACGTCCTTTTGCACATCCGTCACTGAAACCGCCTCCGTTGTGAGAGTTTTCGCTGCCCATGAAAAGCCCGAGCAAACCCGAAGTCTTTGTACCACCCCCGCACGGAGGCACTACCGTAATGTCAAAATTACCACCCATCATGGACCCCACGTTGCCCAAGCTGTCCAAGCCCGCGCGCGTCATGGCCAAGAACACTGTTACGGGCCGGGTTCGGCCGGATGCCAAGGGAAGCTGCGGCGTCGCGTTTTCCCATGGCCAAAAGCACTAGCATGAGTCAGTAGGCTTTCCACGATCCGGGCAGCACTGCATGCCAGCGCACACCACAGAACCATAAGGACCCCAGCCTTGACCATCACAGCCCATCCCGGCGATTCCCTGTCCCGGCGGCAAAAACTGATCTATGTTTTGGTCTTGGGACTGCTGACGGCGCTGGGCCCGTTCACCATTGACCTGTACCTGCCGGCATTTCCCATTATTGGGCATGAGCTTGGTGTCAGTGCCGCAGCCGTGCAGTTGACCCTGACGGCGACAACCATTGGTTTCGCAGCCGGGCAGCTGGTGGTGGGGCCCTTCAGCGACAAGTTTGGCCGGCGAATGCCCCTGATCCTGGCAACCGCCCTGCATGTGGGCGCTTCCGTGGGTGCGGCCATGTCCACGGACATCACCATGCTGGGCGTGTTCCGTGTCCTGCAGGGCATTGGCGCGGCAGGCGGCGGCGTGGTGGCCATGGCCATGATCCGTGACCTCTTTGGCGGCTACCGCCTGGTCAAGATGCTCTCCTACATGTCCCTGGTAAACGGCATGGCACCGATTTTCGCCCCCGTCATCGGCTCCCAGCTGCTGGGCATCATGGACTGGCCCGGCATCTTCTGGTTCTTGGCCGGCTACGGCATCCTGGTGGTCATTGCCGCGTTTGTGTTCATCATTGAGACGCTGCCGCCTGAAAAGCGCCACTCCGACGGCGTGAGCGTCGCCGACAGGTACAAAGCCGTGTTCGGCGACAGAATATTTGTTGGCACCCTCTTTGTGGGCGGGCTGAACTTTGCCGCCTTGTTCACGTATCTCTCGGCCTCCACCTTCCTGTTCCAAAACACGTACGGATTCACACCCCAACAGTATGGGTACCTGTTTGCCGTGAACTCCCTGGGCGTGGTGTCCGGTGTGCAAATAGCTGCACGGATCATGCGCCACACGGGGCCGCAATGGGTCATTGCCTGGGCAACGGTGGCCCAGGTTGCCTCCGCGGCCGCCATCGTCATCTGCGACCAGCTGGGCCTGGGTCTATGGGGCATCATGGTCCCGCTCTGGTTCTTCATCTGCGCCACAGGTTTCATGTTCCCCTCCGTCCAGGTCATGGGCCTGGCCCGCAACGGCCGCCAGGCCGGGACCGCGGCGTCGCTGCTGGGCGCGGCGACCTTTGGTTTCGCCGGGCTGATCACCCCCGTGGTGGGCTTGGTGGGGGTGGCGGCGACAAGCATGGCCACCATCATGGGCATCTGCAGTTTGCTGGCCATGGCGGCCCTGTGGCTTATTGTGCGCCCGCGCACGGTACCCAAAATTTAGCGACGTGGTGCGATGGCGTGGTGCGATGGCGTCCGCGAAAATCCAGCCATTGCTGCGAGAGCGTCGAAGGGAAAGTGACCATTGCTGCGAGAGCGTCTGGACTGGGGGGGGTGTCAGGCGGTTGTTTCTTCGCCGCTGAACCGCGGCGACAGGGCGTACCGCAGCAGCACGGCGCCGCCAATGGGCGCTGCCTGAACCAGCCGGGCAGGACTCCCCGAACGCCAGGGGAAATGCCCGTCCCCAGTCAGCCGCGGCGCCCGGGAGTCGCCAACAAAGAACGGCGCCACCACCAGCTGGAGCTCGTCCGCCAGACCTTCGGCCAGGAATTGTGTATGCACGCTTTCCCCGCCCTCCACCATGAGCCGGCGGACGCCGCGTACATGCAGGTCCTCACTGAGGGCCGCCATCCCCACCTGCGTGCCCCCGTCCACAATGGTGGCCAGCGTGCCTAGGCGCGTCCGGGCGTCCGCCACGTGCTCCGTGTTGCAGTAGACCAGCTTGCGGGCCGCCCCCGTGGTGAAGAAGCTCGCCGACGGGTCAAGCTGCGCCTCGTTGCTCACGGTGACCTTCATGGGCGACGGTGCCAGCCCCCGTTCCGCCCGATCCTCGCGCCGGCTGGTGCTGCGGACCAGCAGCCGCGGATCGTCGGCGCGGATGGTGCCAGCACCCACCATGATGGCGTCACAGGAGGCCCGCACGGCGTCCACCCGGTCAAAGTCGGCGGCATTGGAGAGCAGCAGGCGTTCGGCCGAGGTGTCGTTGATGTAGCCGTCAATGGACATGCAGCAGCTCAGCAGGATGTACGGCCGATCACGCATGGGGCGCCCCCCGGCTCTCGGCACGGGACCTGCCGCTGTGCACCCAGCCCGCAGCCAACACCGCAGCGCCGGGCAGGCAGGCCACAAAGGACAAAACGCCGTACACGACGGCGGCGCTGACGCCCTGGGCCGCACCCTGGCCGGCCGCGGCAAAGGCCCACGCCGCAGCACCCTCGCGGGGGCCCCAGCCGGCAATGTTGGCCGGCACCGACATGGCCAGCAGCACCACCATGGCCAGCGGCAGGAGCGGCCCAACGGGTGCCGTGACTCCGGCAGTGCGGGCAGCTATGAGGAAGATGGCCGTGTGGCCGCCAACTGCTGCCACCGAGGCCAGCACCACGCCCGGGCAGGTGCTGCGGGTGAGCAGGCCGCTGCGGAGGTCCGCCGCGGACGCGCGCAGGGCCCGGGCCCACCACTGGCTTCCGCCGGCCGAGCGCCAATGGAGTGCGCCCAGGACGGCAGACACCACGGCAAGCAGTGCCACGGCCAGGAACGCACTGACGTGGTGGACGGGTGACGGCAGGAAGACCAGAAGCCCCACGGCAAGGATCAGCTGCACTGTTTGTCCGGCTGCCCGTTCCCACACGACGGCCCGCAGCCCGCGGCCCGCCTCCCCCGCCTCATGACCCTGCTTCAGGCCGCGATGGACATCGCCCAGAACGCCGCCGGGAAGAACCGAATTCAGAAACTGCGATCGGTAGTAGGCGGCGACGGCGCCGCCTGCGGGAATGTCCAGCCCCAGTCCCCGGGCAACCAGGCGCCAGCGCAGGGCACAGCACACGGTGGTGGCGAGCGTGATGGCCGCGGCCACCGCCAGGGCCTGCCCATTGACCGCCTTTAAGCCGTCAAGGAACGGCCCCGCTCCCAGTTTCCATCCCAGGGCCGCGAGCACGGCGGCCCCGGCCAGCGGCTGCAGCCACCTCCACATGACCGCCGGTCCGGCCATCTCAGTTCCCGCCCTGGACCCGCGCACAGCCCTGCTGTGCTGGCATGGGTGAGGCGGCGGCTTGGGCCAGGACGGCAGACATCCGGACCGCGGACGCATCCCAACCGGCAAGAATGTTCCTGCGCTGGCGCGCCGCCTCCCGCAATGCCCCCCGCAACGGTGGATCGCTGAGCCAGCGGCGCAGGGCGCCTGCGAGCGCCACCGGATTGCCCGCTGGAACGAGCAGGCCCGGCAACGATTCATCCGCCCCGTGTCCCAAGGCCTCGGGCACCCCGCCAATGTTGCTGGCGATGACGGGCAGCCCGCGGGACAGGGCCTCCGTGATGACCATCCCGTAGGTCTCAGTGCGCGAAGGCAGCACCAGGATGTCAGCCGAGGCATACTCGCGGGCCAGCTCATCGCGTCCGAGCGGCCCCTTGAAAGAGAGGCGGTCGTCAATTTTCGCCTGCATTGCCTGTTGGCGCAGGCTCCCGGTGAAGGCAGCGTCCCTGTCCATGGCCCCGACAAGGTTGCACGTCCACTCCGTGCTGCGCAGCTTGACGAGTGCATTGATGAGGACATCATGCCCCTTGGCCGGAAGCACCGCGGCAACACACAGCAGCGAGCCACCCGAATTGCCCTCACCAACAGCCTGGGTGCTTGCAGCCAGCGGGGCCGGGTCAGAGCCGGGTGCCACCACAAAAACCCGTTCCCGCGGCACCCCATACCGTTCCACCACCTGCTCGCGGGCCCAGCCACTGGTGGTGACCACGGCAACCGCGCGGCAAAGTGCGTTCCGTTCACACTCGAGCAAGTCTCCGGCGCCGCGCGGTGCCGGCAGCATGTGCACCAACAGGACAATGCGCCTCAGTGCCATCTGGGCTTCCGCGGCCGGGTTGAGCAGTATGTTGGGCGCGAACGCAATGAGCCCGTCCACCAGCACCAGGGAGCCAAGCTCCATGCTGGACAGGGCAGCTGCCACCCGGTCCGCGGCCACGGGGTGCACTGCGGCAAGGAATCCTGGCAACGGGGCGGTGACCCGGCCCGCCACGTTGTCCAGGCGGCATTCGAGGACGTTCCATCCCAAGGCGTGCAACCTCTCAGACATGCTGCGGTCGTAAAAGTTGCCGCCGCTGGGCCTGGCCGGGTTGTCGATCCCTTGCGGGACGACAAAATTCACTGTGGGCGGGTTGTTCACAGCCCACGCTCGTAGCTGGCCCAGGCAATGTGCGACTCGTGCAGGGTGACGGTGATGCTGGCAAGCTCCAGGGCCGCCGGGCCAAAAGCGCCGGCGTGCACGCGCTGCGCCAGTTTGTCGGCAACGGCCTTCGCCAGCACCTCGGTGGTGGTGTTGATGCCGGCAAACTCGGGGTCGTCGTCGAGGTTGCTGTAGCCCAGCGCCGCTGCGATGGTGCGCAGCTCCGCGGCGGCCGCCCCAATGTCCACCACCGTGTTGTTCTCGTCCAACGCTTCCCGCTTGAACATGGCGTCGATGATGTAGGTGGCACCATGCAGGCGCTGGGCGGGGCCAAACGCCGCGCCGTGGAAGCTGTGGGCAACCATCATGTGGTCGCGGACGCTCACACTGAACATGCGTTTCACCTAGTCCTTTGCCGAAGGCGGGTTGTTGCCGATGGGGTTGTAGCTGATGGTGTGGCACAGTGCCGGCAGCGTGCCGTCGGCTAGTTGCGCCATGGTGCGGGGCAGGTCCTCAAAGGAAGTGGTGCCTGTGATGACCGCGTCAAAGGCCGGGTCCTTCAGCAGCTCCAACGCAAGGTCCAGCCTCTGCCCGGCGGTGCGGTTGCGTCGGCGGGACGGAGCCACGGCACCCACCTGGCTGGAACGGATGGCAAGCCGCTGGGAGTGAAAGTTGGCCCCGAGCGCCAGCGTGACCGCCGAGTCTCCATACCAGCTCAGGTCCACCACCTCGCCCTCGGGGGCAAGCAGCTCGAGGGACAGTTGCAAACCTGCCGAGGTGCCGCTCGTGTGGAAGACAAGGTCGCAGCCAGCGCTGGAGCTTGCCGCAGCGCAGGCATCCGCGAAAGCGGCGCCGAGGGTCTGCGCCACGGCTTGTTTGGCAGGATCGGCATCAACAACTGTTACCTTGACGCCGGGAATGCGGGCCAGCAGGCGGGCCACGCAACAACCCACCATCCCGGCACCCACCACGGCGATCCTGTCCCCCACCAGCGGCGCCGCATCCCACAACGCATTGACGGCAGTCTCCACAGTCCCGGCGAGCACAGCACGCCTGGCAGGCACGCCGTCGGGCACAACATGGACGGCGGAGGCGGGCACAACATACGCGCTCTGGTGCGGATACAGGGTGAAGACGGTGCGGCCCAGCAGGGCGTCCGGCCCACTCTCCACAAGGCCCACATTGAGGTAGCCGTACTTGACCGGCCAGGGAAAATCACCCGCCTGGAAGGGCGCACGCATCAAGGTGTGCTGGCTGGCCGGAACTCCGCCGCGGTGGACCAGGGCCTCGCTGGCACGGCTCACGCCCGTAAACAGGGTCCGCACCAAGACCTCCCCCGGCCCCGGCGCGGGCAGCTTTTCGGCACGAATCTCACCGGTGCCGGGCCCGCTGAGCCAGAACCCGAATGCTTCATGGTCCACAGAACTCACATCCCCGGCTCAGGTTCCCGGGCCATACCCGGCAATTGCATCTATCCTAATACTGTTGCGGATCTCACATTGGAGGCACCGTGCGAGTGCATCATCTGGGCCCGGCGGCCGGGCTGGCTGCCCAGCTGGGACTGCTCGCTGTGCTGGCCGCAGCTGTGGGCCTGGGCGGACCCGGCTGGGGCATCGGTGTGGTGTACGGCGTCTCCGTGTGCGCGTTGTTGGCCCGCGGCATCACCCGCCGCGGCCGTAACGGATTTGGCCCGGCCGACTGGGTCACGCAGTTCCGGGCCATCCTGGCTGGCGGCGTTGGGGCCCTCGTGGCGGACTCCTTCAGCGGGGCCGCCCCGCACGCCGTGCTGCTTGCGTTTGCAACGCTGACCATCCTTCTGGACGCCGCCGACGGCGCGATCGCCCGGCGGACGCGCACGGTATCGGAGCTTGGCGCCCGCTTTGACATGGAAGTGGACGCGTTTCTCATCTTTGCACTGAGCGTCTTTGTGGCACCCCTGGCGGGGACCTGGGTGCTCCTGATGGGCCTGGCGCGGTACGTGTTTGTTGCTGCCGGCTGGTTCCTGCCGTGGCTGCGGGCAAGCGCCCCGGCCCGCTACTGGAACAAGGTGGTGGCAGTGGTCCAGGGCGTGGTCCTGACAGTGGCAGCCTCGGGCCTTCTCCCCCACCCCTTGACGACGGCGGCGCTGCTTGCCGCCCTGGCCCTCCTGGCGGAGTCCTTTGGCCGGGAGACCTGGTGGTTGTGGCGCCACAGGCAGGAACACCGGGGGCACATGGCGGTGCCCGCAGGAGTCCGTAC
Source organism: Specibacter sp. (assembly GCA_039932175.1). Taxonomy (GTDB): domain Bacteria; phylum Actinomycetota; class Actinomycetes; order Actinomycetales; family Micrococcaceae; genus Specibacter. The sequence continues at coordinate 2,228 of JBDTQM010000117.1, read as the reverse complement.
CGCCCCTGCCGCCGTGGCCATCTGGTGCGTCCTTGTTGTCCCGGCGGATCTCAGCCAGGTCACCCCGCTTGCCTTTCTCAGCATTCCTGCCGCCGGGCTGCTGATAATCCTTGCGGCGCTGCTGTTGCCGGACCGCTGGCGGCGCGCTGTTGGGGTCGTTACCGGAGTGCTGCTGGGCGCCCTGGTCATCCTCAAGGCCCTCACCATGGGCTTCAAGGAAGTATTCGGGAGGCAGTTTGAACTTGTCAACGACTGGTTTTATCTGGGGCCGGGTGCCGGTGTCCTGGGCGATTCGATAGGCCGGGCCGGAGCATTGGCGGTCATTGTGGCGGCCGTTGTGCTCGCCATTGCCGCACTGGTCCTGCTGCCGCTGGCGGTCCTGCGCCTGAGCCGTGCCGCGGCAAACAACCGCCGCCATTCCGCCCGCGCTGCTGCCGTGCTCGGTTTTTTCTGGATTCTGCTGGCCGTGACGGGCCTGCAGTGGAGTCCGGGCGTACCGCTGGCCTCCTCAAGCCCCGTCGATCTGCTGGCGGGGCAGCTTCGCCAGTTGCAGCACGATCTCGCGGACAGGAAGGTCTTTGCTGCCCAGATCGCGCACGATCCGCTCCCCGACGACCGCGGCGGCGGCTTGCTGGAAGGACTGCGGGGCAAGGACGTCATGCTGGTGTTTGTGGAGAGCTATGGCCGCGCCGCCCTTGAAGACCCGGCCATCTCCCCCGGCGTCACAGCCGTGCTCAAGGCCGGCACCAGGGATCTGGCAGCGGCAGGATTTTCCGCCCGCAGCGCCTTCCTTACCTCCCCCACCCTGGGCGGCGCCAGCTGGCTGGCCCACTCCACCCTGCAGTCCGGGCTGTGGGTGGACAGCCAGCAGCGCTACAACCAGCTCCTGACCACTGACAGGATGACGTTCAGCGGGGCCTTCTCCAGAGCCGGCTGGCGGACGGTTTTTGTGGTGCCGGCCAACACCACGGATTGGCCGCAGGGTGCGGCTTTTTATGGCTATGACGCCCTGTACGACTCCCGGAATGTGGGCTACCAGGGCCCCATGTTCAGCTACGCCACCATGCCCGATCAATACGTTCTTTCAGCCTTCGCCCGGCTGGAATTGGGACAGCATCCGCGCACCCCTGTCATGGCGGAGGTGGATCTGGTCTCCAGCCACACTCCGTGGACGCCGCTGCCGCGTCTGGTCCCGTGGGGCGAGGTGGCGGACGGCTCAATCTTCAACCCGATGCCCGCCGAAGGCTTGTCCCCGGAATCGGCTGTCAACAACCCGGAGCTGGTGAAGACACTCTATGGGCAGTCGATTGAATACTCCCTGCGCACGCTCTTTTCCTTTGTCACGAACAACCCGGACCCGAACCTGGTGCTGATAGTGCTGGGCGACCACCAGGCAAGTGCTGAAATCTCCGGTCACGGTGCCAGCCGTGACGTGCCCGTCACTGTCATCGCCCATGACAGCGCGGTTGTGGGCCGGATCTCACCCTGGGACTGGCAGGGCGGCACCCTGCCGGATCCGTCGGCACCGGTCATGCCCATGAGTGAGTTTCGGGACAGCTTTCTGGCTGCCTACAGTGCAGCTGCCACTGACCCTGTCACCGGCTCGACGCCGATGCCCGGTGCGGCCGCGGCGCCAGGGGACGACGTCGTTCCATCGCCAAGCCTGCCAGGCCCAGGAGGATGGCGGCCATTTCCACAGCCGCCGCGGTGAAGATGATCCAGCCAGTCCAGTGCTCATGCACCCCAAAGAGTCCCGCAGGGGTGGTGGCAATCAGGAACGCCCCGAGCGTGGATGCCCCAAAAAGTACAGTCAGGACCAGCGGTGCCCAATGCCGCCAAAACAGCAGCAGGAAGGTAATCACCACCCCGCCAACAAAATTGGCCAGCATGGCCGGCCCCACAATGGGCTCGTCCCGAAACACAACGATCCATTGCTCAAGGTGAATGAGTGCCGAAACAAACACTGCCACAGCAGCCAGGATGCGAATCCACATGGCTCTTGTCCCTTCAATGGGGAAGAGTTCTTGCTGAATAGGTGGGGTTGGCCCGCGCCTGCTACAAGTTTACCGTTTGCAGGCCTGATTCGACTGGGCTGGGCCCGGCAAAAAAATGCGGAATTCGCGGGCATGAAAAAACCCCCGCGCTCACATGGAGTGCGGGGGTTTTGTTAAAAGCTCCTCTGACTGGACTTGAACCAGTAACCCTTCGATTAACAGTCGAATGCTCTG
>JBDTQM010000116.1:0-12069 GCA_039932175.1 Specibacter sp. | reverse complement strand
GCGCCCATGACGGCCAGACCTGTGACACCGATCTGTGCAGTGCCGATTTGTGCAGTGCCGATCTGTGCAGTGCCGATTTGTGCAGACATAGTCATCCTCCAGGTAGATACATGCGGTTGGCCCAAATTCACCGGGCGGGGTGCTTTCCGCCGCGAAAATGTTCGGCAGTGTTGTGCGGGTGGGACATCCGGGCAACTTCCGCCGAGGTGTGGGATCGACGGTGGCCGGCACTGCTCAGCGCCTCAGCCGAGATGGAATGAGAACCGGCGGTTCCCCCCCCCGGTGTGGCCGTTGTTGCAGGACAGTGCTGCGGCGCCGAGCCCATGCTTGACAGGGAAACTCCGTGGGGTGCTGTGGCGCTTCGCGGCGATGCGGATTCCCAGCCGCGGTCCGTGGATCTTGAGCTGATGCACGGGATCCCCGGTGTGAGGTGGCCCATTGGCCGTCGGAATTGGCAGATCTCGCACCGCCGAGCAGTTACCACGCGAACAGGGGCGGGGATCTCATGGGCCATGCGGCAGCCACCGCTTCGAAACCGCCATTCGCCGCGGCTCCAACGTTTCCTGCTTGGCGGGCGGGTGTCTCCGGCAGGGCCTCATAGGCAGCGTGAATGCGGCGGCGCCTTCTGCGCGCCCGTTGTCACCGTTGCAGCTGCAAGGGGAGGGGCGCCGGGTATCGGAGCGGCCCATGTGGAGATCTGCAGGGAGTCCGGTGTCCCCTACCCGTGCTGGGACAGCCCGCTCAAGACCGCGACCAGTCAGGCCGGGGTGCACCCCGGCCTGACTCGTGGACCCTTTCGCCTCAACGCGTGAAGATCACAAAGAACTTTCTGATCCGTTCCTGGATCTCCCAAGTCCCCTGCCACCCAATCGGGAAGATGGCGGCGCTCCCGGCCTCCAGCGTGACCGCTTCACCGTCATCCTCAGTGACCACCATGCGGCCTTCAATGACGTGAATGGCCTCACCGCGCTCCAAAAACTCCCATCGTGAGAGGCCTGGTTCGGCTTCCCAGACTCCAGAGAGGATGCGTGAGTCGTCGCTGGTGAAGGGAATGGCTATCCTCGTAGGAATCTCTTTGCCCATCACCTCGGCCAACGGGGGACCCAGGGGAGATTTGTCTAGCTCGCCCTTGAAGAGCTCGCTGGGTTGGAAAGTTATGCTCATGGGGATTACCTTTCTACAGCTACTCGCCGGTAACGTCTCCGGCGGGGTGATGATGACGGCCACGGATCGATTAAGCGCCGACTGACAATTCAATCGGAACCGGGGAGGAATCAGTTATGGCGGATAAATTCACTGAGCCTCCTCCAAAGACGGGCTTACCATTTATCATCCTGTCCTTTCCGGGTGGGGGAAACGCCCATTCAGGATGGTTCGGACTACCCTTTCGGCTGGGTCATCGGATCTCTTGAACAAGGAGCCGTGACCTCCGGGAAATTGATGGAGAATTCCTGATCCACCCACCAAAATAAGCCGGCTGACTCAATGGCTGGCCGCCTGGAATTGTTTATGAAATTCTCGCTGAACCCGCCCTTTGGTACACATTCGTCCCTCCGATCTTTAGGACTGAAGGCACAGACTGGGGATCCCCCTCGAATTTTCATGACGAGGGATTTCTGCTGGATCAGGGCAGAGCGCCTGCCTGATGATTCCCAGTTCTGCAGGGGGGTGTGGCATTTTATCCGCAAACCCTGGGGGGGAGTGTGGGTGGAGTATTCCACAGCGGGCAAGGTGATGCGGGTGGTGTTTTGGGAATGAGTGCCGCATGGCCGGGGGCGGTTGGGCGCAGCATCGTGATGGTTGTGGAGCGCCGGGAAGCCATCATTCGGGCGCTTCACCGCTTCTGATTGTGGGCTCTTGTTCTCGCGATACAGCACATTGCTGCAGTGCAGGCCGCTTTGAGACACCCATGGCCGCTGATGGAGGCGCCGACGTGAGAAGGTTTCCTGCCGCCGGCACGGCGGACGCAGCGGCCCGTGCAAACGCTGCCGCGGCCATTGGCTGTTTCACCGGCTGCGTCCCGGGGTGGAAGGGGACGGATGCTAGGCCGATCCCAAGGAGGCAAGCACCGATATCGCCTCCTGAACTACATCCGTCGCCGGAAATGACGGCCGGTTCACGCCCGCCATCTTCTCCAGGACACGGACCACCTGGCAGCTGTAACCGAACTCGTTGTCGTACCAGAGGTAAAGGACCAGGTTCTTGTCAGTGGAAACGGTGGCGAGGCCGTCCACAATGCCGGTGCGGCGGGAACCGACGAAGTCGGTGGAGACCACTTCGGGGGAATCAATGTAGTCGATCTGCTTGCGCAGGTCCGAGTGCAGGGACATCTCACGAAGAAAGTTGTTCACCTCATCCTTGGTGGTTCCGTTTTCGAGGCTGAGGTTCAGGATGGCCAGGGAAACATCCGGTGTGGGGACCCTAATGGAGCTGCCCGTGAGCTTGCCCAGCAGTTCGGGCAGGGCTTTGGCCACTGCCTGGGCTGCGCCGGTTTCGGTAATCACCATGTTCAGGGCTGCGGAGCGGCCGCGCCGATCACCCTTGTGAAAGTTGTCGATCAAGTTCTGGTCATTGGTAAACGAGTGGACAGTTTCCACGTGCCCCTGGATCACACCAAACCTGCCATTGATGGCTTTGAGCACCGGAGCGATGGCGTTCGTGGTGCAGGACGCCGTGGACACGATCTGGTCCGTGTCCACGATGGTGTCGTGGTTGATGCCGTAGACGATATTTTTCAGCGCACCCTTGCCCGGGGCGGTCAACACTACCCGCGCAACCCCCGTGCTCTGCAAGTGCTGGGACAGTCCTTCAGCGTCACGCCAGCGGCCTGTATTATCCACCACCAGGGCATTGTTGATGCCGTAGGCGGTGTAGTCAATGGTGGCCGGGTTGTCCGAGTAAATTACCTGCACCTGCACCCCGTTGGCCGTGATGGTGTTGGCGTCCTCGTCGATCCGGATGGTGCCCTCGAAGGAACCGTGGACCGAGTCGCGGCGCAGCAGGCTGGCACGCTTGGCAAGGTCATTGCCGGACCCGCGACGGACCACAATGGCGCGTAGGCGCAGGCTGTCGCCACCACGGGCCTTTTCGATCAGGAGGCGGGCCAGCAGCCGGCCGATCCTGCCGAAGCCGTAGAGCACAACGTCCGTGCCGGCACTCTCTTCATCGCCGTGCTTGCCGACGATCTCAGCGAGCTCATCACGAAGAAATTCCGTCAGGGTGGCACCGTTTTCCTGTTCCTTGAACTTCTGGTTCAGGCGCCCGATGTCGATCGCGGCTGAGCCGAGCCGCAGCTGCGCCAACGTGTTCAGCAACGGGGCAGTTTCCTCCAGAAGCAATTCGTCTTTATTAATCCGACGCGCGAAACGGTGCGCCTTGAGGATGTTCATCGTGGACTTGTTGATCAAACTCCGACCATGAATGCTGGTCACCACGTTGTTTTCGCGGTACAGCCGGCCGATCACCGGAATCATGGCCTCGGCGAGGGCTTCCCGGCCCATCCACGTATCAAGACAAGAATCTGAGGTTTGTAGCATCGGACTTCCTTTCCGAGAAGGGTTGGACCTGCTTGAGCGTCAGCTCCGCGGGAGTGTCAGGAACTGGCAGTTCCTTGCGTTCTGGCCAGTCTGCGCTTCTGAAGCATATGAATTAACGTCCATCCTCCTACCCTTTTTGAATGGGGAAAATACCAATTCTGGATGGTTTAAACCACCCTTTTGGGTGGGTTCCGGAGTGAATCCTTCCTTCTGGGCTGGGTGGAGGGTGACTTTGGAAAATCTAAAAGAATTCGTCATGAACGATTGACTTGAACACATGTTCATGTCAAAGTATTGAAAACGCAGTGACCCGCATCACGAAAATGTGGTGGGTCCTAGATTCACCCAAGCAAACCGCAAAGCGGGTTCACCACTAGAGAAACGGTTAAAGCCATGGCTACAACCACCCCTCAACCCTCGACACTGACGACGGGGGAGGCGATCGACTTCTGGCCGGCGAAATCCATGACGCCCATGGACGGCGAATGGCAGCGATTGCGCTGCAGATTCATCACGTCCAAACCTGTGGGGCGCTGGGACGACTTCATCCTCTCGGAGTGGGAGCTGGAGGCCTGCGCCTGGGAAGACTTTCACCCCCACAGCGAAACGGCATACGTGCTGGAAGGGGAACTCCATATCGAGAGCGACGGCAAGACTGTCATTCTGAAGCCGGGCGATTCGGCGCGTGTCAATCCTGGCCGCCTCGGCCGGTACTGGGCACCCGTCTACGCGCGAATGGTCACAATCTACGGACCCAACCCCGAAGGGCTGGAATCGCACTCCTTCCGATACTCCGATCTCTGAACCCGGGGATATCCCTCCCCGCAGGACCCCTGCTGGTCCTCCTCCGCCCAACAAGATGGCCAAAACGCCCATCGTGTGGTGGGGAAGCGGACGCTGCCGTCGGGATTCGACTACGGAATCAGCACGCTCCTGCGTGCGGCGGCCGTAGCCGATCTTATGCATGGACTGGCGGAACATCCGCACAACGCGGCGTCCCTTGGGGTCGTGCCCCGGGCAACGCGGTCTGCAATGAAATAAGAAGATAAACCGCCATCGGCCGAAACGCCTGATAGCCCCCACGAAAGGCAAGAACAATGACTGAAAAGACAGCCACCATCCCCGCCAGCCTTATCCGCAATGCAGAGAGCATTACGGAGCTGGACAATTGGGGTCCTTGTCCTGAAGCGACAGGACACCAGATGGACACTCGCGGAATATACCTGTGGAAGGACGAGAACGGTGCCGAATCCGGGATCTGGGAATGCACCGCAGGCCCCTCTCGCTGGGTCCTTGAAACCAACGAATTTGTGCATGTCCTATCGGGATCGATGACCATTACTGCCGACGGCGGCGAGCCGGAGTTCGTGGGCCCCGGAGATACTGTCTTCATCCCTCGAGGCTGGAGCGGCAACTGGGAGCTTCACGAGACACTGCGCAAACTCTACGTCATCTTCTAACAGCGCCGGGGCGGGCCCACCGCAGCGGATCACCATCGACCCGCATCTGAGATTTCAGTGCCCAAGCCAGCCGCTTTGAATGCGTTGAAACAGCCAGCACGCCAAAAGAAAAATTCTTACAGACAAGCCTTGTACTAAAACCCACCATTTATAGGAGAAAATCATGGAAACCCTCACAGGAAAACTCACCAAGGCCGGATCCATCCACAAAGTCGAAAACGGCTACATCGGACTGCCGTCCATGAACATCCCCGGCGTCGACGCCGTCATCGGCGATTCCCTCACCCACCCCAACGGCTCGGTCATGAGCTCAGGATTCTTCGAACTAAAGGCCTCCGAACCCCTGGTGTACACCTACGAGTGCGATGAAATGAAAGTCGTCATCAAGGGCGAATTCAAACTCACCGACCGGGTAACAGGGGAAGTAACCCACGCCAAGGAACGCGACGTCCTGTTCTTCCCCAAGGGAGCACAAATCACCTTTGAAACCCCCGACTACGGCCTGGGATTCTTCACCGCCCACGGCTCCATGTCAGCCTAAGGCGCCATAGGCGATCTGCCTTGTAGCCGCCAGCATGCGGCGGCTACAAGGCAGAATGCCGGCATCACTGCCTCCCCGGCCCGCAAAGTCACCTTGCGGGCCGGCTGCTTTCAGAAGCCCTTTGGTGCGGCCAGGCAGGACGACGGCCAACCATTCCCGGTGAACCTGGCCCGCACAGGCATCAGGGTGGCAGTTCCGGTACTTCAAGGGCACCTCAGCACAGGGATATCGACCTGACCGACCAGGAAGAGACCGCGAATACCACCATGATGCACTGCGTTTCACGCAGTCACGACCAAAAATTGGAGTTGGAGCTTTGAGTATCATCGAAAGAGATCCCGGGACGGCGCACACCAAACTCGTTGGGGAGGGCGGGCCCAAAGTTAACTGGCGCGTCTTCATCATCGCTTCAGTCATCATCATCGCCTTCTCCATCTGGGTGATGATGGTTCCCTCGAGCGCACAGTCCACCATGAAAACATTGGTGGGCTGGATCGCGGAAAACGTTGGCTGGTTCTACGTCCTCACCGTCACTGTCGTGATCGGTTTTGTGCTGTGGGTGGCGCTGTCCAAGGTGGGGTCGGTGCGAATGGGCCCGGATCACTCCCGTCCGCAGTACAAGCTCTTCACCTGGGTGGCCATGCTGTTCGCCTCCGGTGTGGGAATCGACATGCTCTACTACTCCGTGACCGGACCAGTCACCCAGTACATGAATCCCCCGGAGGGGGAGGGCCAGACGGCGGCTGCGGCCCAGGACGCCGTGGTGTGGACCATGTTCCACTACGGGGTGGCCGGCTGGGCCATGTATGCGCTCCTGGGCATGGCCATGGGGTATTTCGCCTACCGGCGGGGCACGGCCTTGTCGATCCGGGCGGTCCTGTATCCGTTGCTGGGCAAGCGCGTCCGGGGCGGCCTCGGCGACGCGATCGACATCGTCACCTTGGTGGGCACTGTTTTCGGCGTGGCCACGGCCATGGGGATCGGCGTGGTGCTGCTGAACGTCGGTTTTTCCCTAATATTTGGGCTGGAACAAGGCCTGGCCCTGCAGATCGCGCTGGTGATTGTCGCCGTCGTACTGACCATCGCCGCCTGCACCTCCGGCGTTGACAAAGGAATCCGCTGGATCGCGGAACTGAACATCTGGAGCGCCGCGGCCCTGCTGCTGTACATCCTGGTGACCGGGAAAACCTCGTTCCTGCTCAACGCCTTGATGGAGAACATCGGCACCTTTATCGTCACCATGCCCCGCCGCACACTGCAGACCTTCGCCTACGAGGACGGCGGCTCGGAATGGATGGGTGGCTGGACCCTGTTCTTCTGGGCCTTCTGGCTTGCCTGGGGGCCGTTCGTTGGATTGTTCCTGGCCCGCATCTCGCGCGGGCGGACCTTGCGTGAGTTCGCCATCGCTGCGATCACCGCCCCCGTGCTGTGCGACTTCCTGGTCGTGAGCATCTTCGGCAACAGCGCCATGCACGAGGTCTTGGGCGGCAACACCGCGTTCGCCCAACTGGCCGTCGACAACCCCCAACAGGGCTGGTATGCGCTCCTGGAGATGTTCCCCGGTGCCCCCCTCCTGATTGGGCTGGGCACCTTGTCGGGCATGCTGTTCTACATCACCAGCGCCAACGCCGGCGCCATGATGATGTCCAACTTCTCCTCCACCATCACCGATCCGTCGCAGGATGGGGCCAAATGGCTGCGAATCTTCTGGGCCATCCTCACCGCTGTGCTCACCATCGCGATGCTGGTGGCAGGCGGGGTGACCACCATGGAGTACGCCACGTTGATCTTCGCCCTGCCGGTGACGATCATTGCCTGGCTGGTGATGGCTTCCTTTGCCAAGGCGCTGCGGATGGAACGGGCACACCGTGAGGGCCGGGCACTGGGCCGGCAGTCGACGGCGGTGCACGGCGGACACCTGCCGGACCGCACCTGGCACCAGAAACTGGCGGGGCTGCGGTCCTACCCTTCCAAGAAACAACTAATCCAGTTCATGGAAGGCACTGTGCAGCCGGCCCTGGCCGAACTGGTGGGGGAGTTCACCAAGCAGGGCCACGAGGCCACCCTGGACATGGTCCCGACCGAATACGCGGACATCTCCAGTTACGCGCTGGTGGTCACCATCCCGGACCACCGCGACTTCCTCTATCAGGTCCAGGCCGTGGAAGCTCCTGTGCCGACGTTCGGTGGGCGCACGTCCCGCGGGGCCGACGTATATTACCGGGCGGAAGTATTCACGGAGACCGGCTCCGAGGGCTACGACCTGATGGGCGCAACGCACCAGCAAATGATCGACGACGTCGTGGGCCGCTATGAGGGCCATCTGGGCTACCTGACCTATCTGGGCCAGCAAGGCTACGATTCCCTGCCCACCCCGTCATCAACACCGGCCAAAGGTTCCCGGGAACACGTAGCACCCACAGAAGACAACGGCAGGGCGGATGGTGGCACCCAGGAGGGGCCGGGCCAGGGATGAGGCAGTAACCGCCCCTTGTGCGGCTTGACTCCGGGGTGGCCTTCATCGGCCACCCCGGAGCTCTCCCTTCGCGTCCTCTTCGCACCGTTCGTGGCGCACACGCCACGCCTTTCCCGTCGCCGCAGCCATGAGTCCAGCTCCTCCGCGCAGACCCGGCAACACGCAAAAAAGACACCGCGCCGGCCCACCGCCAGGCCAGGGGTCAGTCGCAAAAAATGGCCAGTACGAACAGTACGTGGGAATTACTTTGGCACCCGTCCTGCGGCAGAGCCAAAACTGCCCCAGCGCTGAGGAACAGGTCCAGCACGCCAACGCAACCTTCCTGCAGGCAGGCGGCAGGGGGCCGGGCCGCTGCGGGTACACCATCAGCCCAGGGACCCTACGCAACATCCACCCGATGCCGGATTGCCGGCGGTGACCGCCGCACCGGACGGGCAACATGAAATCAGGCGCCAGGTAGGTGTGCAACGAGAGAAGGTTAAAATTCCCAGGGCCCAGGCCATAGTCTTACGTTAAGAAAATTGCCCTGCCGGGCCGAGATCGGGAGACTGGAGATTGTGCCATGCGGGTATCCTCAGAAGAACGAAAAGAGCAGCTGATTTCAGCGACCGTTGGAATCATGCGTCGTGAGGGTGTTCAGTCGGTGACTATTCGGGCCATAGCCAAAGAGGCCAATGCCCCCTTGGCTACGGCGCATTATTGCTTTAGCAACAAAGAAGAGCTGATGGAGGCGTCCGCCGAAGCTTGGTTTAAGAACTTGCGCCGCTTTTCCAGCGGGGTCCCGGAGCATCTGGGACTTCGAAAGGCCGTGGAACAAGTCGCCGAAGGGTACTGGAGGGCACTGGAGGAAGATCCCGCGAGCATACTCGCTGAGATCGAACTCATTCTGTGGGCAACACGAAATGCCGCTGTCAGCCCGTTGGCCGCGAAAATTTATCCCGCCTACGAAGTGGAGCTGGGAAATACGTTTTCCTCCGCAGCCCAAAGCAGTGGTGACCTTTGCCTCCTGGGTTTTGACACCTTGGTACGGTGCTTTCTGATGATCTTCGACGGGGCAGCCATCCAATACATGACAGCCCCGGGGGCGGTCGACCACCGCGCCCAGTTCTTCATGATGGTTGATGCGCTTTTGATCAAGGCCGGCGTCTAAGTCCTCGCCCGCCAAGCTTTTGCAGGGTCAGCCACGGCGCCCAGTGTCCCCATTCTGGACTGGGACACTGGGCACGCCGTGGCCGCCCGCCGAACCGGAGGTGCCACTCTCACAACATCCGCCCGAGCCCGCATGGCCGGCCCTTCTTCCCCCCGCACCGGGCTGAAGCGTTCACCGTTTTCTGTCGGGAGATCCTCCACGAACGCCTGCCCCTCGCAGGCAGCACACCCTGCCCGGCCCCAGGAAGGGCAGGATGTCGTTGGTCCGAGACGAGCTCAACTCTTGGTCACTGCATCCTGGGCATCAAGGTCCAACGCGCCGGGACCAAATACCTTGGGCTGCAGCCGCGCCAGGAGCACGTAGACAACGCCCGTGGCCAGCGTTGCCGGCAGCGAAGCTGTTGTGAAGGCAAACACGGGAGAGGAGGCAAACGTGATCGGATCAAGCAGAAGGAGGTAAACCACGAAACCAACACCCATGCTGACAAAGCCCGCTACATTTATGCCTTTCCAATACCAGTACGCGGTTCCGGGACCGTCGTTGTAGAGTCCATCCAAGTCCAGACGTTGTTTCCTGATGATGAAGTAGTCGACGATTTGCAACCCGCACAACGGACCGAAGACAACACCCGAAAGGGTGAGGAACGCGCCGAAATTGTTATAAAAAGGCTCCGCCAGGAACACGATTAACACGGCCGCAGTCAATGCCGCCGTCGCCGTCGCCCCTCTCCAGCTAAGGCGGGCGTCAATGGCAGGCTGCTGCTTGAGCGAAAGCGCCGCCGTATACGTGCCCACCATTGTTGTGCCGATGTTGGCAACAATGATGAATGCGAAGGCCGGCAGGGCCACCCACACACCACCGATTGCCAGCAGTCCAGGCAGCGGATTTCCACCAGAATCCGGGAAGGCCAGGCCAGTGTAAAGACCAATCAGGCAGATTACCGAGAGGGAAAGACCAAGACCCAGCGTTACCGGTCGCACGGACTTTTTCGTGCTCTTTGAGAACCGCGTCATGCCACCGATAAACGGCCACCAGGACAGGGCCGTGGCGAGCATGAGCTCGATTGCCGTCGTGTAATCCAAAAGCTTGTTGCCACTGGCGGCGCTCGGCTTGGCCTCGAGGAGACTGCCCACACCGACCTTGGCAACAATCACGACGATGACCATGACCCCCAGCACAAGGACTGAACAGGCAACAATTACGCCGATCCGTCGAAGAATGCCGGGGCCGCGGCTGATCAGCCCCCAAACCACCAAAAGACAGATGAGACTGCTCACTGTCTCAGCAATTGGCCCATTGGTCTCGCTGACGACGCCAAGAGTGATCAGCAGCAAGGCAGCGGACTTTCCGCTGAAAATCATCAGTGTCGTCCCCCACCCGACCGTAAAGAGAAAGGTGAGGGCGACGGCGAAGAGCGAACCGCGGGTCCCGAAGACTGGCCGCGTCGAGCGTACAGCCTCCAACCCGTACCGGGTCGCCATCGGCACAGTGGCCAGGTATACCAGGAACATTCCTGCCATCATGGACGCAATCATCACGATCGATCCCTGCACCGCGGGCAGATAAAAGGACACGTACCCACCGATGATGAAGCACCAAGTCGCCACTGCCGTCTGTGAATAACTAAAGAACAAAGCTCTGGGACTCCAGTTCCGCTCCCGGCCCAGCAGGGGAAGCGATCCTTCGGTTCCCGATGGTGAGATTCCTTCCGTGGTCTGGCTCACATGAACCACCCCGCTATCAAAGTGACAATGGGAAAGGCCACGGTGATGGCAAGCAAGGTTCGCATGTGGGCGAATCTGAAGGGCGGTTCCAGCGTGCTGGACTTCCACTCGGCCAGCCTGAGGTTGAGTTCTTCTTTGTACTGCTCTTGGATTGTGCTCACGATGGTGCCCACTTTCAATGCATTGGAGTAGTGACAGACCTCAGGAGTGCCAAACGGGTGTTGGATTCTTCAGGCGGCTCATGAAGGCGCCGCCCGCCTCGGCAATCCATCCGGCCCTGCGGTTCCTGACGCTGGTTGAAGTACTGCATGGCATGGCCTGGCTTGTAAGCCAGGCCATGCGCCAAGCCAGAACTCGTCCTTGCACCAGTCGTGTGAGGCGATCGCGAGGACTGTTCAATTGGGAACGAACTGCTGCATGGCAGCCGCCACCGCCCACAGGGCCGCTGCGCCGCTTGTTGGTTTCGGGGTGCGGCAGTGTGCGGTGTTGGCGGTCTTTCCGGGCCCCACCCGAACCCTGCAGGCGTGATGTAGATCATGCCCGCTTCTTCCTGTCAGTAAAACTACGCCGCATAATCCATATAGTCGAGTCTTTTTAGGAATTAAAGTTTTCCTAATGCAGTTAATTTCTTCGCAGCGAGGCGGTGTTTGCGGTCGCAGGAAGAGCGGTTTTCCGGGTCCTGGCGCGCCCGGCATCCACCTTGCCAATCACTGCCAACCCCCGGCTGCGGGACACTGAGCCATCAGAATGGCTGTCCCGGGAAACGCTATCCACACTCCCGGCGTTTCCGGCCGGCCACACCAACTATCGGTTGATTTGCCGACGTTCCAGAACCCTGCCCGCCACCTGGCAAGGCGCTGCAGGGAACGCCTTGGGATGCGGCAGGGAACCCCGAAAGGTGGCTCATCTGAATGGCGGATCTGCCAATCACCGTTCCGGCGATGGCAACGCGGGCGTGACCGACCATGGCCGGCCTGCCGGCGGTGGTTGCCGCCTGGCGGGCAGGTCCTTTGGTTGTGTGGCTGCAGGGCGCCAATGTCGACCATGCGCCTTGTCATGGGTTTCAGGCGCGTCGCAGCGGGGGCCATGACCGCCATGGCCGTGCCACGCCAGCGAAATACTTGCAAAAATACCGGCAGGAAGGAAAGTTTCCAACGACCCAGCCCCTCCCTGGCAAAGGTG
>JBDTQM010000115.1:0-12071 GCA_039932175.1 Specibacter sp. | reverse complement strand
GCCAGCGCTGGGCCGAGCTGGTCTACGACGGCCAGTGGTTCTCCCCGCTCAAGCGCTCCTTGGACGCCTTCATCGAAGACACCCAGAAGTACGTCTCCGGCGACATCCGCATGACCCTGCACGGCGGTGCGGCCATCGTGAACGGCCGCCGCTCCGAGACGTCCCTCTACGACTTCGACCTGGCCACCTACGACACCGGCGACACGTTCGACCAGTCGCAGGCCAAAGGCTTCATCGAGCTGTGGGGCATGTCCTCCAAGGTTGCCTCAACCCGCGACCAGCGCGTCCTGGGCCTGTAGTCATGAGCCATGGCACGAACGAGGGTGCGCTGTGGGGTGGCCGTTTTCAGGGCGGCCCCGCAGATGCCCTGGCGGCACTGAGCAAGTCAACACACTTTGACTGGCGCCTGGCACTGTACGACATTGCCGGCTCCAAGGCCCATGCCCGTGTTTTGAACACGGCAGGCCTGCTCGACGCCGATGAACTGGCGGGCATGCTCAAGGCGCTCGAGGAACTCGAAGCCGACGTGAAGTCCGGCGCCTACGGTCCGGCCGACTCCGACGAGGATGTGCACGGCTCCCTGGAGCGCGGCCTGATTGAGCGCGCGGGAACGGCATTGGGCGGCAAGCTCCGTGCAGGCCGCTCACGCAACGACCAGATCGCCACGCTGGGGCGCATGTACCTGCGCGACCACGCCAGGATCATTGCCGCAGGAGTTCTCTCCGTGGTGGATGCCCTGGTGGAGCAGGCAAAGGCGCACCACGGTGTTGCCATGCCGGGACGCACGCACCTCCAGCACGCCCAGCCCATCCTGCTGAGCCACCACCTGCTGGCCCATGCCTGGGCGCTGCTGCGTGATGTGCAGCGCCTGGTGGACTGGGACAAGCGCGCAGCGGTGTCACCGTACGGTTCAGGCGCCTTGGCCGGTTCCTCGCTGGGGCTGGACCCGAACGCGGTCGCCGCCGAACTTGGCTTTGACTCGGCAGCCTGGAACTCGATTGACGGCACCGCCTCCCGCGATGTCTTTGCCGAGTTCGCCTGGGTGTGCGCCATGATCGGCGTGGACTTGTCCCGCATCTCGGAGGAAGTCATTCTGTGGGCCACGAAGGAATTCTCCTTTGTGACCCTGCATGATTCCTACTCCACGGGGTCATCGATCATGCCGCAAAAGAAGAACCCCGACGTGGCGGAGCTGGCCCGCGGCAAGGCCGGGCGCCTCATTGGCGATTTGACCGGCCTGCTGGCAACGCTCAAGGGCCTGCCCCTGGCCTACAACAGGGATCTGCAGGAGGACAAGGAGCCCGTCTTTGACGCGGCCGACACCCTTGAACTGCTGCTGCCTGCCGTGTCCGGCATGATGGCCACACTGGTGTTCAACACCGAGCGCATGGAGTCGCTGGCACCGCAGGGCTTTGCCCTGGCCACCGACATTGCCGAATGGCTTGTCCGCCAGGGCGTGCCGTTCCGTGACGCGCACGAGCTCTCCGGTGCCGCCGTGAAGCTTGCCGAAGGCCGCGGCGTTGAACTGTGGGACTTGAGCGATGAGGAGTATGCGGGCATTTCCGAACACCTCACGCCCGAGGTCCGCACAGTCCTGAGCACCAACGGCTCGCTGAACAGCCGCAACGCCCAAGGCGGCACCGCCCCCTCGGCCGTGCTGTTGCAGCTGGCGGCCCTTGAGGGGCAGTTGGGCGAGGTCAGGTCCTTCCTGGCCTGACCGGCGTCGCACTTGTCAGGAGTGCACAAGGAAATGCCCGCATCCATGATGGATGCGGGCATTTCCTGCTCCAGCGCCTATCGGCCTCCCACGCCTCGCAAGCTCGGCGCGGGGCCCTCGGCCGCTATCGCACAGCAGCCTCCCACGCCTCGCAAGCTCGGCGCGGGGCCCTCGGCCGCTATGCTGGGTTGCATGACTGATATTTCAAACGCACAGCTCATGGAGCGCCTCAAAGCTGCGGCGGACACCGTGAGCGCAAAGTTGGTGGGCCTGAGCGACGACGACGTCCTGGCCCCCACCGATTTGCCCGGGTGGACCCGCGGCCACGTTCTGGCGCACATTGCCCATGTTTCCAACGCCGTGGCCCGGCAGGTGGAGTACGCCCTGCGGGGTGAGCTGATTGAGTTTTACGACGGCGGCCAGGGCGGCCGGACCCAGGCCATCGAAATGAACGCCGGGCATTCGGCCGAGCAACACAGGGAATACATCGCCGCCGGGTTCACGAGTGCCCTGAGCGTGCTTGACGGCCTGGACGACGCCCAATGGAAGCTGCCCATCAGCTACCGCAACGGCGTGGTGCGCGACGGCGCGTTGGCGTATTGGCGCGAACTGGTCATTCACCTGGCCGACCTGCAGCTGGGGCGCGGGCCCGAGACCTGGTCCAAGGAATTCTGCCTGTATCTGATTGATTTCCTCAGCGCCCGCGTGCCTGACGGGATTCACCTGAAGCTGCTGCCGCTGGGGCTGCCGCCCATGACTGTTGGATCGGGCGAAAACGCCGTGTCGGTGTCCGGCATGCTGACGGACATCACTGCCTGGCTGGCCGGGCGCACACCCACCATGGGTTCGCTGCGCGCAGAGGCCGCCGCCGATTCGGTGGAACTGCCTGTGCTGCTGCCCTGGCCCTCGGCGTTCCCCGCCAAATAGCCCCACCTCTACACCCTCACCCTTTCCTCCGCCTCGCAAAAGGGCAGTAGTTGTTGATGTTTTTCGTAAACATCAACAACTACTGCCCTTTCGATTTCTGCGCAGCGGAAGTTGCCTGTGGATAACCGGAAATCGGCCTCTTTCCTGGGAAAAAATTGGATATGTGCCGAATCCAACTGCCCCAGCACCTGTCCGGGAGGTCTTTCACCACCCGGGTTTCCGCTGAGCCGGGCGTCCCGCCGGAGCTCACCCGCGCAAGCGATTTGATCCGCGTCCCGCGGGGCATCCTGGTCCCCGCCGGAAACAATACTTTTAGGTACGTCGCATAGCAGTAGTACGCCGCAGTGCAGGCATACCACTGTCCCGGGGGCGCTTCCAAACATTTTGAAGGTGTAGCAGACGGTCCTCATCTGCGCGGGGATTCCTGCCGTGAGAATAATGATGCCAGTCCGCGCGTGCGAGGTGAGTTCGCACCGGTATTGTGGTTATTTATGCCGCTCTTTTATCACCACATTCATCTGCGGAGGGTCGGTACCCCTGCTACCCACCAACCCGTGCAAAGGTAACTACGTCATGCTGATGTTTAGCCGTCCTCAACCGGGGACCCTGCCCATAACGCTCAAGCTTTTAGTGGCAATCATGATTCCTTCCATCACCGTCAGCGTGCTGGGAGGCGCCTCAGCCAGCATGGGCTTTGGTCTGGCCATGGGCTTGGGAATGGCGGTGACTCCTGTCAGCAGACCTCGCCAAGCCGCGTTGCTGGTGGTCGTGGGTGCCTCCCTTGGCGGGTTGGCGTCCTGGGCTGGATCAACGCCATGGGCTATCGCGGTACTCATGTTCATCTCAGCAATCCTCTTTGCGACCACCAACCAGCGCTCCGCCGGGCTGCTTTCACTGACCCCGGTCATGGTAATCCTTTTTGGTCCCGGGCCGATCAACCTCACCTGGTGGGCCGCAGTTCTGTGGATCCTTGCCGGCGGCCTGGCTGGTGCCCTGATCACCCGCCTGCTCAAGTTCCAAGCGCCGACCCTTCCCGTGGAAAAACGCACCGCGTGGGAGCATGGCATCGCGGTCGGTCTGTTATGTGCCGCGATCATGTATTGGGCGCTGGCCAATAACATCTCCCATGGTTACTGGGTCGCCGTAACAGTGTTGATGGCCCTGCGCCCGCTTGCCAATCAGCGCCGCGAGACCCTCAATGGACGCCTCATCGGCACATTCTTGGGTGCCATCATCGCCTTGCTGGCCATACTGCTCCTGCCCACATGGGGCGCCGTCATCGTGGCCGTACTCTGTCTGTTCTTCCTGGTCTGGTATTCCATGGGCGGGGCTTACCTCATGCAGGCAATGGCTCTGACACCCATGCTGTTGATCTTCGCTTCCCTCGGCGACACCGGGCGCGGATTCGAGCTAACCATGGAGCGCGTCATTTTCACGGTGATCGGAATTATCTCAGCCGTGCTGCTCGCACTTTTGCTTCGGCGCTGGGAATCCCGGCGTGAAGCCGTCTCCGGCTAAATCTCCAACGCCATCCCTGCTATAACGTCATGTTTACCCCAAGGAGAGTTCCTATGCTTTTTGACCACAACGTGGCACTCGTCACCGCAGCCGGCGCCGGCATCGGCCGCGCCATTGCCGTGCGTCTGGCCGCCGACGGTGCCGCGATCATTGTCTCGGACGTCAACGACCAGGCCGGCGCCGAAACCGTTGCACTCATCGAGGCAGTCGGCGGACGCGCCGCATATAAGCACGCCAATGTCGCCGACGCCGACGAGGTCAACGCGCTGGTACCCTTCGCCGTCGATACCTTTGGCCGCCTGGACATGGCGGTGAACAACGCCGGTGTCGGAGCGATGCCCAAGCCGGTCCAGGACATCAGCCCCGCCGACTGGGACCGCACCATCAACGTGACCCTGCGTGGCACCTTCCTTGCCATGCAAACCCAGGTCGCACACTTCCTGGAGCAAGGCCGCGGTTCCATAGTGAACATTGCCTCGCTGGCAGGAGTCAGCGCCACCCCGCATTTGACCCCCTATGGTGCCGCCAAGCACGGAGTGGTTTCCTTGACCCGCAGCGTCGCCAAGGAAACCGCCGGACAAGGCATCCGTGTCAACGCCGTGGCCCCCGGTGCCATTGAAACAGCTGCCCTGGCCTCCCTGCCTGCCGAGGCCAAGGCCGGCTACACCGCTGAGATCCCGATGAAGCGGCTGGGCCGGCCCGAGGACATCGCCAACGCAACCGCTTTCCTGCTCTCGGACCAGGCCGCCTTCATCACCGGCGTCGTGTTGCGCGTAGATGGAGGAACCGAGGCCTGAAAGGAGTTTTGGCTCTGTGGACGGCCCTGAACTACAGCACATCGGTCGCCGGGCGGGTGTGTGCTGCCGGCATCGGGGCCCTAACGCCGCGCCCGGCCGTTGACAGCTGAGACTACTGGCTGGCGCCGCGCGCGATAGCCGGAAACCCTGGCGAAGCTTTGTGCCGCAAGCCACTGAAGCTGTTTTCCCCGGCACGCCACAAATGCAAGGTTGCATAAGACCGCCACGGCCGCAACGGTGCTGCCATGCGCACCAGCTCGGCCGGCTTGATGGTGCGGGCCTGGGCCAGGGTGTCCCCGCGCAGCAGTCCGTAGCCGTTGCGGACGGCCGAGTCGCCGGGCAGGAAAATGTCGCTGCTGCCAAGCACCCGCATGGCCACATAGCCTACAGTCCAAGGGCCGATGCCGGGGATGGGGAGCAGTTTCCCGGCCAAGGATTCATGCGTGTCCGCGGGGCCGATCTCCAGGGAGCCGTCGGACAGCATCCGGGCCACGGCCACGATCGAGTCGATGCGGCGTTGCGGGCCGCGCAGGATGTCCCTGCCGCCGGCCGCTATTTCAGCGGGCGTGGGGAAGAAATGCGTCATTGAACCGTTCGGCAGGCGGCTTGGCGTGCTCAGGGCCAAGAGCTGGTTGAGTGCCGTGCGTGCCGCTGCCACGGTGATCTGCTGGCCCACCATGGCCCGGATCAGGATCTCTGCAGGGTCCACGCAGCCCGGAAGCCGGATCCCGGGCAGCAGGGCAACCCGTGCGGCCAGCAGGGGATGGGCGCCCAAGGCGGCGTCGGCGGCGAGCGGGTCATGGTCCAGGTTCAGCAAATGCCGCACCCTGCCGAGCAAAATGGGCGCATCGGCAGGATCCGCCACACCATGGTCAAGCCACAAGGCACTGCCGTCCCACGAAACGCGGAACCAGCCATGGCCCCCGGGCAGCAGCAAAGTACGGGAGTAGCTGGTGGAGTCGGCTTCCTCAACGCCGGCCACGGCGCGTGCGGCCAGAAAGTCAAAGACGCCCGGCTCAAACGGGGGAGTGAAGTCCAGTGCAACGGCCATGAAAACATCCTCCCATGCCCGTTCGCCGGCGGAGGCGCCCTGCTAGCGTGGGTCCATGAGCACGCCCTTCAACATTCTGGAGCTTCTGCAACGCCCCGCCACGGAAGTGGCGCCCCACCTGCTGGGCGCCCTGGTGAGGCATGAGAGTCCCGAGGGCCCCGTCGTCGTCCGGCTCACCGAGGTGGAAGCCTATCTGGGGCCCGCGGACTCGGCGGATCCCGATCCCGGGGCCCACAGCTACCGGGGGCGGACCAACCGCAACGCCGTCATGTTCGGCCCACCGGGGCACCTCTATGTGTATTTCACCTACGGCATGCACTTTTGCGCCAACCTTGTGTGCCGCCCAGAGGGGACCTCCTCCGGGTGCCTCATGCGGGCCGGGGAGATCGTTGAAGGCCTGGAGTTGGCACGCTCGCGCCGCCCCACTGCCAAGAACGACGCCGAGCTGGCGCGGGGCCCGGCCCGGCTGGCCAAGGCCATGGGGTTTGACCGCGAGCACAACGGCATGGACGCGCTCAGCGGGGAAGTCACGGTGACGTTGCCGGACACCCCCGCCAAAAACGTCGTGACAGGGCCGCGTGTGGGCATCAGCGGTCGCGGCGGCACCGCCGAGTATCCATGGCGGTTCTGGATCGGCGGAGATCCCACCGTCTCAGCGTTTAGGCCGGGAGCGGTGCGTGTTCCGCGTCGGCCCGCGCCAACTGCTCCGAGAACTCAATAAGTTCCGTCACCTCGGGCAGCAGGTCTGCGGGGGTGAGCCGGTGGACCAGTCCCGCCCGGGCAGCCGGCCACTCGTGTTCCAGCAGAGAGTACACGCTGGTGTCAACGCGGGAGCCGTCGTGCCCGCGCCGGTATCCGCGCAGCACACCCTCCAAGGTGGCGCCCAGCTTCACAATGGCGGCGGCACTGCGCACATTGCGCACATCGCAGCGCAACGTGACCCTGTGCACCGGGAGTTCCTCAAAGGCAAACGTCAGCAGCGCCAGTTTCGAGGACGCGTTCACATTGCGGCCCCAGTAGTTGCGGCCAAAAAATGTCATGCCCAATTCAACCCGTGACTGCTCCGGCGCAAAGTCGTAAAGGCTTGTGGTGCCCGCCACGGTGCCGGTCTCCTCGTCAATCACCGCGAAGGCAATGACGGACGGATCGGCAATCCGAGTTGCAAAAAGCCGTTCCAGGGCACGTTTGGACGTGGGCCGTTCCGAGGCCATCCCTGCCCAC
Organism: Specibacter sp.; assembly: GCA_039932175.1. Lineage (GTDB taxonomy): Bacteria > Actinomycetota > Actinomycetes > Actinomycetales > Micrococcaceae > Specibacter. The sequence continues at coordinate 4,840 of JBDTQM010000115.1, read as the reverse complement.
ATGTCTACATCGATGTAGGGGTACAAATCTGCCGCGTGACGACGCCGTAACGGCACAAGCCGGACACCATGTCCGGGGAGTGAAATGTTGTGTTGCACGGAGAATATATAAGCACCTTTTTGGGCATCCGAAAAGCCCCTCTTTTCAACGCTGTACGGTAGAGCTGTGAACCTGAATTTGAACACCCCCGCTCAGAGCCCCAAAAACCCCGAAAACAAAGGGGTTGCAGCCACTATCAGCGGCCTCTGCGCCACCATTGAGGACTACCCTGAAGAGGGAATTGTTTTCAAAGATTTAACCCCCGTGTTTGCCGACGGTGCGGCCCTGAAGGAAGTGGTCGATGCCATAGTGGAAAAGTTCGCCGGAAAGTTCGACGCCGTGGCCGGGGTTGAGGCCCGCGGCTTCCTGCTGGCGGCTGCCGCGGCGTACGCCACAGGAACCGGTGTCATCACCATCCGCAAGGCCGGGAAACTGCCCCGCGAGGTGTATGCGCAGAGCTACGCTCTCGAGTACGGGGAGGCAACCCTGGAACTGCACCAGGAGGACGTTCCTGCTGGTACGCGTGTGTTAATTCTCGACGACGTCCTCGCCACGGGTGGCACGCTGGGTGCGGCCGCTGCCCTGCTGGAGCGCACGGGCGCCACCGTGGCCGGAATCGGCGTGGTGCTGGAAATCGATGCCCTGCCCGGGCGCAATAATCTGGCCGCCCACGACGTTGTATCACTGCTTCACGTCTAGCCGTCCGCCATACCCCGCAGCTGTGCCGGCAGGTGCCGCGGCGGCCGACACCGTGCGTTTCTGCTCACAGCTGCCAGAAACCGGGCGCCGGGAGAGATAGACTAGACGGTCCGCCTTTTGGCGGTATGCCTTACATTTCAGGAGTCTTGCATGTATGAGAACGAGTTGGCCCAGGAACGCAGCTACGTTGACGGTCTCTACTCCCGCTTGGATGAACTCCGGGCCGAAAAAGTGGAGCAGTTGGCGGACGTGCGCCGTGCCAAATCCATGGGCACGCACCAAAACCGCTCCGAACGTGACGCCTTTGCCACGCTCTATGAGAACCGCCTGGCACAGCTGAACGCAGTGGATGACAAGCTGGTGTTTGGCCGCCTTGACCTGGAATCGGACGAGAAACGCTACATTGGCCGCATTGGTCTGTCCACGGCGGACCTGCGCCAGCTCATGGTTGACTGGCGTGCCCCTGAAGCCGGCACTTTCTACCAGGCCACGGCCTTTGAGCGCATGGGCGTGCGCCGCCGTCGTCACCTGATCTTGCAGGGCCGCAACGTCAAGGCCATTGAGGACGACGTCCTGGACCACACCATGCTGGTCGACGGCGAACACCTGCAGGGCGAGGGCGCGCTGCTGGCAGCACTGAATTCCAAGCGCACGGGCCGCATGAATGACATTGTGGGCACCATCCAGTCCGAGCAGGACAGGATCATTCGTTCGCCCCTGAGCGGCGCCTTGGTGGTTCAGGGCGGCCCCGGAACGGGAAAAACCGCCGTGGCCCTGCACCGTGCCGCGTACTTGCTCTACACGCACCGCGAACGTCTGCAGTCGGCCGGCGTGCTGCTGGTGGGCCCCTCCAACGCGTTCATGAAATACATTGAGCGGGTGCTGCCCTCCCTGGGTGAAACCGGCGTGGTCATGGCCAGCCTTGGCCAGCTGCTGCCCGGCATCACGGCCACGGCTCCCGAGACTCCCGAGGTTTCCCTGCTCAAGGGCCGGATCGAGATGACACAGGTCATTGCCAACGCCGTCGCCAACCGCCAGCGTCTGCCGCACCAGGATGTCCGGCTCGACGTCGAAGGCACCCGTCTGCTGCTCACGGTGCGTCAGGTGCGCCGCGCCAGGGACAGGGCGCGCGCCACGGGCAAGCCGCACAACGAGGCCCGCGTAACGTTCGTCAAGACGCTCCTGGGGGAGCTGACCACCCAGCTGCGCGAACACATTGAGGAAAACAGTGCCGGCAACACGGCCGACAGGTCCTATTTGGCCGACGACGTGCGCGGTTCACGCGATGTCCGGGTCATGTTGAACCTGTGCTGGATGCCCATGAGCCCACAAAAGCTTGTCCGGGACATGTTCAGTAAGCCTGAAATCCTCAAGGCCGTCACCCCTAACTTCACGGATGCAGAGCGGGCCCTGCTGGCGCGCCCGGCCAATGCGCCGTGGAGCGAGTCCGATGTTCCCCTGCTGGACGAGGCTGCGGAATTGCTTGGCGACCTGGATGAGACAGGCGGCCGGGCCGAGGCTGCCGCGGATGCGCAGCGCAAGCGCGATCTCGCCAACGCCGAAAAAGCCATTTCCAACATGAACCAGCAGCTGGAGGATTCCGGCGTCGACGGCATGCTGACTGCCGAGCAGCTGGCCGACTTCAACGTGGTGGAGGGGGAGCGCCTGAGCAATGCCGAGCGCGCCCTGACCGACAGGACCTGGGCTTACGGCCACGTGGTGGTGGATGAGGCGCAGGAACTTTCGCCCATGCAGTGGCGGCTGTTGGTGCGCCGCTGCCCCGTGAAATCCTTCACGATTGTGGGCGATATTGCCCAGACAAGTTCGGCTGCGGGGGCCAGCTCTTGGCAGCAGGCGCTGACCCCGTTCATGGGGGAGCGCTGGAACCTGGAGGAGCTCAGCGTCAACTACCGCACGCCCATCCAGATCGCCGAGGCTGCCGTGCGCATGGCGAACGCTGCCGGCCAGATTGTGTCGGCCCCCAAGGCAGTGCGCGACGGTGAATGGGAACCTTTGGTTGACATGGTGGAACCTGACGCCGTAGTGGCGCAGGTGGTTGCCGTCATGGAGGAAGAATCCAGGGCCGTGGCCGGCGGCCTGGTGGCCGTCATTGCGCCCACGTCCCTCGTGGCTGAAACGGCCGCCGCCTTGCGGGCCGTGTATGGCCACCGCGTGGGCCACGGAGCAGGTTCGGTGGAGCAGAACATAGTTGTCATTGACCCGCACGAGGCCAAGGGCCTGGAGTTCGACGGCGTGGTGATTGTGGAGCCGGCTGCACTGCTCGCTGGTGCCGGCGGCCGCGTTGGTGACCTCTATGTGGCCATGACCCGGCCCACCCAGCGTCTGCGCCTGATCGGTTCCCAGCCGCTGCCGGCGGGAATCGAAAAGTAACAAGCGCTCCATAGGTGCCGGACCCGTGCCAAGGTGCGGGTCCCGCAGTCGTTTGGGGGACCGTTGCGCTGCCCTGATGGGGAACAGCACGACTCAAGGTGGTCAGGAAGCGAAAGAAACGCCGTCGTGCTGGTAATTTTGGAGCGTGTCTTTGCAAACTGAACTCCGCGCCCCCGAGAACGACCCCAGCTTCGCCAATGTTTGGCAGGAGCTCAAGTGGAGAGGCCTGGTCCAGGTCTCCACCGACGAGGCAGCCCTTGAAGAGCTGCTCGCCGGCGAGCCGATCACCTACTATTGCGGCTTCGACCCCACTGCACCCAGCCTGCACCTGGGCAACCTGGTGCAGCTGCTGACCATGCGCCGCATGCAGCTGGCCGGCCACAAGCCGCTGGGTTTGGTGGGCGGATCCACCGGTCTGGTGGGGGATCCGCGTCCGACGGCGGAACGCACCATGAACTCAAAAGAGACGGTTGCCGAGTGGGTTGGCTACCTCCAGGGCCAGGTGCAGCGCTTCCTGTCCTTCGAGGGTGAGAACGCAGCCCGCATGGTCAACAACCTCGAGTGGACTGCGCCCATGAGTGCCATCGACTTCCTGCGCGACATTGGCAAGTACTTCCGGGTCGGCACCATGATCAAGAAGGACATTGTTGCCTCACGTCTGAACTCGGACGAGGGCATCAGCTACGCCGAATTCAGCTATCAGATCCTGCAAGGCATGGACTACCTGGAGCTGTTCCGCCAGTACGGCTGTGTTCTGCAGCAGGGCGGTTCCGACCAGTGGGGCAACCTGACCAGCGGCACCGACCTCATCCGCAAGGTTGAAGGCACTGCCGTCCATGCGCTGGGCACACCACTGATCACCAACTCCGACGGCACCAAGTTCGGCAAGAGCGAGGGTAACGCCATCTGGCTCGACGCCGCCATGTGCAGCCCGTTCGACATGTACCAGTTCTGGCTCAACACGGCAGATGCCGATGTGGTGGACCGCCTGAAGGTTTTCACCTTCCTTACCCGCGAAGAAATCGCTGCCATTGCCGATGCCGTTGCACAGAAGCCGCAGGCCCGCGAAGGCCAGCGCACCCTTGCCTTCCAGGTGACCTCACTGGTGCACGGCGTGGACGCCACCTTGAAGGTTATTGCCGCATCCGCCGCATTGTTCGGTCAGGGCGAGTTGGCTGAGCTGGATCTTGCAACCCTGGAATCGGCAACCCGTGAATTGCCGCGTGCGTCGGCGCCGGCTGCCGGCCTGGGCATTGTTGAACTGCTGGTTGCCTCGGGACTGTCCAAGACGAATTCAGAAGCCCGCCGCACAGTGGGGGAGGGTGGTGCCTACGTGAACAATGCCAAGGTCACCGATCTTGATGCTGTTCTTGGTGCACCCGAGGCATTGCACGGCAAGTACCTGCTGGTGCGCCGCGGCAAGCGCACCCTGGCCATGGTGGAACTCGCCCTCTAGTGTTCACCGAACGTTTCACTGATGCCCGCCCCCGATTTGCATTGGAGGCGGGCATCTGTGTATTGTTCTATCTGTTGCTTGCACAAGGTTGAGCCGCTTCGAGAGAAGCACCGACTCCCATCTTGCAGGAAACCAAATCTGATGATTCTTCGATAATATATTCGTCTCCTGGATTCGAATTATCTATTGAGAATAATGGTTTGCTGAATTCATAAAGTGATCAGCCGCACAAAATGCGGATTGGACAAATGAATT